>JASHTK010000366.1 GCA_030040575.1 Gammaproteobacteria bacterium | reverse complement strand
TGTCTCCATCTGGTACGAGCCCTGTCCGGGTGTGATGACGAAGGAGTTTCCGCCGAGCCGCGCCATGGCGGCCTGGCACGAGGCGAGCGTGCGCAGGGAGGGGTTGAAGAAGAGCAGGCCGAGGATCTTCCCCGCGAGCGCGCGCGGCTCCGGGTGCGCCTCGAGGCGCCGGGCGAGGTCGAGGAGCGCGAGGATCTCATCGCGCTCGAAGTCCGCGAGGTCGACGAACCGCTTCATGGCGTCACGGCAGCCCTTGCAGCGCATCGCGCAGCAGGTCCACGTGCGGCTCCTCGAGGATGTAGGGCGCGAGCAGGCGCAGCACGTGCGGATCGCTGCTCGTGCCGGCGAGGATGCCGCGAGCGAGCAGCTCCGCCTGGATGTCCTTCGCCGGCCGCCGGGTGCGCAATCCCGTGAGCAGGCCCGCGCCCTGGTGTCCCGTGACGGGCCCGACGATGCACGTCTCGCGGACGTACGCCGCGACGCGGCGCACGCGCTCGAGCAGGCGCTCGGACTCGATGGCCTCGATCACGGCCTCGATCGCCGCGCACGCGAGCGGGCCTCCGCCGAACGTCGTGCCGAGCAGGTCGAGCGTCACGCCGCCCGCGACCCGCGGCGACATGAGCAGGGCGGCACAGGGGAAGCCGTTGCCGAGCGCCTTGGCGCACGTGATCATGTCGGGCGTCACGCCGTAGAGATTCGCGGCGAAGGGGTAGCCGGTCCGTCCCACCCCGCACTGCACCTCATCGAAGATGAGGAGCGCGCCCGTCGCATCGCACCTGCGCCGCAGGGCCTCGAGGAACGGCGCGCCGAGATCGAAGGCGCCGCCGAGCCCCTGCACCGGCTCGACGATCACCGCCGCGGTCTGCGCTGTCACGTGCTCGTCGATCGCCGCGATGTCGCGCCGGGGGATGAAGCTCACGTCGAATGGCGCGCGCGGGAACCCGTACCACTTCTGCGCGGCACCCCAGGTGACGGCGCCGGCCGCGGCCGTGCGCCCGTGAAAGCCGTGCTCGATGGCCGCGACGTGCGGGCGCTGCGTCAGCCGGAACGCCATCTTCAGGGCATTCTCGTTCGCCTCGGCACCGCTCGAGACGAGGAAGACCGTGTCGAGGCCGAGGCCCGCGAAGCGCACGAGCCGCGCGGCCGCGCGCAGCCGGACCTGCATCGCGACGGCGTTGGTTTGGAACTGACAGGCGCGCGCCTGCTCGGCGAGCGCGCGGGTCCACGCCGGGTGGCCATAGCCGAGCGCCGCGACGGCGTGACCGCCGTAGAGGTCGAGGATGCGCTCTCCCTTGCTGCCGCGCAGCCACACCCCCTCGGCCGAGACCACCTCGAGCGGGTACTGCGCGAAGACGCGGGCGAGGTGGTCCTCGATGGGCGGCGGCGCAGGCCTTGCGGCGATCGCGGAGCTCATGGACAGCTCACCTCACGTCCAGCCCGGCGCGGGCAGCTCGAGTCCCGAGGTCTCGGGCAGGGCATACATGCGATTCAGCCACTGCAGCGCGCCGCCGGCCGCGCCCTTCGTGAGATTGTCGAGCACGCACAGCACGGCGACGGTGCGTCCATTCGCCGCCGCGGAGAGATGCGCATAGTTGCTCGCGACGACGTTCTTCACGCGCGGCGCCTCATCGAGCACCCGCACGAAGGGGGCGCGCGCGTAGAAATCGCGCAGCGCCGCGATGACGCGCGCGGAGTCGAGCGAGGCGCGGAGCGCGCCCTGGACGGTCACGTGAATGCCCCGCGCGAGGGGACCGGAGCAGGGGACGAAGCTGAAGTCCGCCTCGACGCCCGAGGCTGCGCGGGCGCAAGCGACGACCTCCGGCACGTGCCGGTGCGTGAGCGCGCCGTAGCTGTAGACATCGGCGTGCCTGAGGGGGTGGTGGGTGCCCTCGATGGGCTTGCGGCCCGACCCGGTGCTGCCCGTGATGCCTGAGACGTAGAGCGTCGGTCCGATGAGCCCGAGCTTGAGCAGCGGCACGCTCGCGAGGAGGATCGCGCTCGCGAAGCAGCCCGGATGCGCGACGTGGCGGGTCGGCAGGCTCTCGAGGTGCTCGGGCAGCGCGCAGGTGAACTCCGCGAGCCGCCGGGGTGCGCCGTGCTCGTGGCGGTAGACGGCCTGGTAGCCCGCGGCGGAGCGGTAGCGAAAGTCGGCCGAGATGTCGACCACCCGTGGATGCCTGCCCGCGCGCTCCGCGACGCTGAGCAGGCCGTCGATGAGCGGTGCCGCGATGCCGTGGGGCGCCGCCGAGAGCAGCGCCGCGCTCGGCGCCTCCGCGAGGACGCCCTCGATCTCACGCTGGGACATGAAGCGCGTGTCGGGATAGCAGCTCGCGAGGTGCGGGAAGGCGCTTGCGACCGGCTCGCCCGGCTTGCTGTCCGAGAGCACTCCGGCGAGCTCGAAGCCCGGGTGCGCCGCGAGCAGGCGCAGCAGCTCCCCTGCGACATAGCCGCTCCCCCCGAGCACGACCGCGGGCACTCGCGCGCTCATCGGCTCGCCCGGCCCCTCATGCCGCCGCGCACCGGGTGAGGAGGCCCACGGCCTCGATGATGCGGTCACCGAGGGCCGCACCGTCATTCATCGCGTTGAACGCCGGGACGCCGAGCTGCCGCTCGATGATCTCGACGCCGACCTGGTTATCGGTCGCGGGCCCGGTGACGGCGCACGGCTCGATCTTGAACCGATCGCGGAGCAAGGTGACGCCGCCCCACGCCGCGACCGGATCGTTGGCCGAAAGCACGACGCCGGTGAGCGCTGCGCGGATGTCCGGGCAGTCGAGGATCGCGTCCACGCCGTACGCGCCGAGAATGCCGTCGCCGAGCTCGAAGACGATGACATCCGGCTTGGCGGCCGAGAGCTCGGTGAGCATGGTGCGCGTGAGCGCCGGGCCGTTCACCCCGGTGCTCGTCACGACGCCGAGGTCGGTGAAGATCATCGACTGGCGCGCGCCGGCGTCCTCCATCGCGAGGATGTCCCGGCGCAGGGACACGCCCGTCGCCTTGAACGCATCGATCACGAGGCCGCGGTGGCGCATGCGGCTCACGATGGAGCACGCGGCGGCGGTCTTGCCCGCCTCCATGCACGTTCCGGCGAGTGCCACGATCGGCACGCCGTGCGTGTCGAGCTTGGCATCGAGGGCGAGCGGCCGGTAGCCCACTCGCGCCGGGACGCCGATGCGCTCGCCGAGATAGGGAAAGTGCAGCACGACGCCGAGCACGCGGCAGTCGAACGGCCGGCCCTTCTGCGGATTCACCGAATCGCAGACGCCGAGGACTCCTCCGATGTTGAGCATCTGGATCACATCGCCCGCCTGCAAGGACTGCGGGACGTGGCCCGAGTAGCCGAAGAGCGCCTTGCGGTGGCCGAGCGCGCCGACGACGATATCCCCCTTGCCGACCTTCGCCATGCGTCCGCTCGTGAGCTCGAGCGTGTTGTAGGTGGACTTGTTCGTGAGCACCTCGACCACGACGACGACACCCTCCTCCGAGGGGATATCCGGGGAGATCCGCACCTCGTTCGAGAGGCCGCAGGCCTGCGTCACGGAGGCGATCTTATCGACGACGACGGTTCTCATGGCTCCCCCCCGGGCCCCCGGCCCTCGGCGGCTCGACCGGCGCGACTGTGGAACACGCCGGGGAGCGAGACGATCTTCGAGAAGCCGAGCGCATCGGCGGCGGTCCATTCGCCCGCCGCCTCGCCGTAGACTCCCTTCGAGGCGGCCAGCAGCGAGTGAGGCGAGTCCACGCCCTCGACGAACGCGCTTCCCGGGCGCAGCAGCAGGTGCACCTCTCCGGTCACTCGTCCCTGGGAGGTGAGCAGCAGCGCCTCGATGTCGCGGCAGACCGGGTCGAGGAGCTGACCCTCGTGCACGAGGTCTCCGTAGGGCTGCGCGACGAGCTCCTTGATGCGCTGCTGGCGCCCCGTGAGCACGAGCTTCTCGAGCTCGCGGTGGGCAGTGAGCAGGATCTCCGCGGCCGGAGCCTCGAACGCCACCCGGCCCTTCGTGCCGATGATGGTGTCGCCGAGATGGATGCCCCGGCCGATGCCGAAGGGCGCCGCGAGGGCCTCGAGCGATTCGATGAGCGGGACCGGATCGAGCGGCTTGCCGTCGAGCGCCGTCGGGCGGCCGCGGGTGAAGGAGAGCCGGTGACGCGCCGGCTCGCGTGGCCGGGTGAACGCGTCCCGCGTGAGGACCCACGCCTCATCGGGGATGCTGCCGTGGGAGGTCAGGGTCTCCTTGCCGCCGATCGTGACGCCCCAGAGGCCGCGATTGACGGAATACGCCGCGCCGAAGGGCGGCACGGGCAGGCCGCGCCGCTCCAGGTACTCGAGCTCCTCCTGGCGCTTGAAGGCCTTGTCGCGCACCGGGGCGAGCACTTGCAGGTCGGGCGCGAGCGTGCGCAGCGCCACCTCGAATCTCACCTGGTCGTTGCCCGCCGCGGTGCACCCGTGGGCGATCGTGCCGGTGCCGAGCCGGCGCGCCATGTGCGCGATCGTCTGCGCCTGCATCACCCGCTCCGCTCCGACGCAGAGCGGGTAGAGCTGGCCGCGGCGCACGTTCCCCATGATGAGGAAGCGCAGCACCTGCTCGAAGTACTCGGCGCGCGCATCGACGAGGTGGTGCTCCACGGCGCCGAGCTCGTGGGCGCGCTTCTGCAGCGTCCTCGCGGCGTCCGCGTCGATCCCGCCGGTGTTGACGGTGACGGTGATGACGGGCCGAGCGTGGTTCTCGGCGAGCCACGGCACGAGGAACGAGGTGTCGAGGCCTCCGGAGTAGGCGAGAACGATCGGCTGGACGCCGGGGGATTGCGGGCTCATCGGTGCGGTCTCAGACGCGGAAGAGGGCGTGCAGCCGGCCGACGAGCGCCGCTTGCGCGCTCGCGCGCTCGGTCGCGATGAAAATGGTGTCGTCGCCGGAGATCGTGCCGACCACCTCCGGCCACTCGGCCTTGTCGATGGCGACGGCGACGCTCGGCGCGGCGCCGATCGTCGTGCGGATGATCGTCAGGGACGGTCCGGCGGCGCGGATCTGCCGCACGAACTGCGCGAGCGCGCCGAAATCGCCGTTCGCGCGCGTGATCTCATCGGGCGGCAGCACGTAGCGCCCGCTCGCCTTCAGCACTCCGAGATCGCGCAGATCGCGGCTCACCGAGGATTGCGTCGCCTCGTGCCCATCCTGGCGCAGGAGCCCGACCAGCTCTCTTTGCCGGCGCACGACGCCGTGGCGCAGGATCTTCACGATCGCGCTGCGGCGCTCGAGCTGGGCATGGTCGGTCAACATCAGCAGGCCCTGGGTGCATAAAATCGCGCGCATTGTGCATATTCATGCGGGCGGATGTCAAGCAGTTGCTTCACGTCCGGTCCACGGAGGAGATCAAGACCTTCATGCCCATTCGCCGGGCCGCAGGCTCACTTCGGTCTCGCCGGTCAGCGCGCCCGCCGCATCGAAGCGGCGCTCGCGAAGGAGCAGCGCCCCGTCGGGCTCGAGCAGGACGACGGTCGAGCAGCGGGTGCCGTATTCCGGATGCAGCACGAAGGGCGCGGAGAGCACGCGCTCCCACTCGGGGGAGAGCCCCGTCTCGGGGAGGCGCTCGTCCGGGTCCGCCGGCGCGCGGTCCGCGAGCATCGACAGGAGCGCTCCGGCTTGCGGTGCCGGGGAGGCCTCGAGCCAGGCTTCGAACTCACGCCGCACGCGCGCGAGCTTGGGCCACGGGGTGTCGAGCAGGTGGTTGCTCAAGCCGTACACACCCGGCGGGAGGGCACGGAAGAGCGGGCTCGCGCGGTTCGACGCATACCACAGGCCGGCCGCGTCCGTGAGGAGCAGATTGAAGCCGGAGTACCGCGGCGCCGTGGGCGCGAGCGCCTCGAGGAACTCGCGCGCGCCGAGCCGTTGCGAGAGGTACGCGGGGATCAGCCCGCCTCGGGACGGCGCCTGCGGCGCGGGGCGCTGCAAGTCCCGGTAGTTCGTGACGACGCCGAAGCGGCGATCCCGGTCGAGCGCGAGCCAGGTGCCGCCCGCCTGCAGGTCCCTCCCGCCGAGGAGGCCCGGCGCCTCGCTCCAGCGATGCAGGGGCGCGGAGGGACGCTCGTGAAACTCGTCCCGATTCGCCGCGACGATCAGGCGATACTTCGGATGGGCATCCCAGGCGAGGACGAGCAGGCACACGGGCTCAGGCGCGCAGCGCCGCGAGCGGCACGGAGGAGCGGGCGTCGAACCAGGCGGCGATCAGGCGAAACGAGATCGCATGCGCGGGCGGGAGCGTGGGGATGCCGGAGGCGAGCTCCTCGCGCGAGAACCATCTCACATCGTCGAGCTCCCCGCCCACGCGGATCCGCGCCCCCTGCTCGGCGATGGCGTGAAACCCGAGCATCAGCGAGGAGGGGAAGGGCCAGGGCTGCGAGGAGTGGTAGTCCACTCGCCTCACCCGCACTCCGGTCTCCTCCAGGACCTCGCGGGCAACCGCATCCTCGAGGCTCTCTCCTGGCTCGACGAACCCGGCGATCGTCGAGTACCGGCCGGCCGGCCAGGTCGGCTGGCGCCCGAGCAGCGCCCGCTCCCCATCGGTCACGAGGACGATGACCGCCGGCTCGATGCGCGGGAAGATCTCCTGGGCGCAGTCGGGGTTGGTGCAGCGGATGACGTGGCCCGCACGCTCGGGACGGGTCGGCGACCCGCACAGTCCGCAGAATCGATTGCGCACGCGCCAGATGGAGAGCGCGCGGGCGTAGGCGAGCAGCGCCGCCTGCTCGCGCGGCACCCGGCCCGAGAGCGGCCGCAGCTCCTCGAAGGTGGTGCCGGCGGGCGCCTCCTCCGCGCGGGCGGACCCGAGATCAACGAGCAGGCACGGCGCATCCTCGAACCAGCCGAGCAGCACCAGCTGCTCCGGCGCCGCGGCGAGCACGATCGGGTGATCGCCCGGCAGAAACGCGATGCGCGGCATCCCGCCGTCGGGACCGGCCCCGTGCATCAGCTGCGCAGTGCCGGAGGCGATGAGGTAGCGCGTGCGCGGATCGGCGCGCACCTCCGACAGCCAGGAGGCGGTCTCGCGTCGCTCGGATCGCCGATCGACGTACGGACCCGAGAAGAAGTTCGGGGCATCGCGTTCGAAGTCCATGGCCGGCGCTCGTCGGGGGGTGTCCCCGGCATTCTATCAGCGCCGTTACTGGTAGCTCATGGTGAAGGTCGCTTGCGCATGAACGCTGCCCGCGGAGAGCGTTGCCGATGCGGTGCCCGAGGGGTCGGTGTCGTCGCGATAGTACTGCACGGTGAGCGGAACGCTGTTGACGCTGCTCGAGGCCCCGAGGAACCATTGATGAGTGGTGCCGGCCACGGCGGAATCGGGCCCGAACGCGACCGGTCCGGCGCTGTTGAGGATTCTGAGTTTGATGCCTTGCGCCGTCGAGTTCGAGGCGAGCGTGAGCAGCGAGGAGGTGTTGCCCGGCGTCGTGGCATCGCTCAAGGTGATATAGACGTTGGCGCCCGACGCACAGTTGAGGCCGATGGGGAAGCTCGTATCCCCCGCCGTGCTGCCGACCGAGCCCAATGCGCCGAGCGATACGGTCGGCAGATCGACGCTCACGCTCGGGGTCGTCACGGTGCAGGTGATCGGGACGACCGCGGCGTTGCTCGCGCTCGTCGCGAGCGTGTTGGCGATTCCCGTCGTCCAGCTGCAGCTGCCCGTCGGGGTAAAGGTGACCGTCACACTCGGCAGACTCGAGAGAGAGTAGCCGGAGATCACCTGCCCGGTCACGACGAGATTCGCCTGAATGCCGGGGAGCGCGCCATTGCCCGGTGCGCTGATCGTGCCCGAGGTATAGCCGCCGCCGGTGGACGTGATCAGGGTCTCGCCGGAGGAGGTCACGACGTAGAAGCTGACCCCGATCCCACTCACGCTCGTCTGATAGACGCCGCTTCCGGCCGAGATCTCCGTGCCGTTGACCGTCGCCGTCTCGATGAGCGCACAGGTGATCTTGTTGGCGGTGGCCGCGGACTCAGCGCCCGCCACCTGGCTTCCCACGGGGGCGTCTCTCGGGACCGAGTACGGTCCGGCTGGCGAGAATGCGAGCGTCGCGGGCGAGAAGCTCACCGACTGCGCGACGGCCGGTGCGCCGGCGAGGAGCAGCAACAGGCCGGCCACGCTCCGCGCGCTCACGCTGCGCAGCCGGCTCGTCGCGCACCGCACGAGCATCGCGCGCCGCACGATCACCGCGCTCCCATCGTTTCGTCCACGACACGCTCCTCGCCGCCCTGATGCTTCGCGGGCGCTGCGGGCTCCACCTTGCAGGTCACGTTGATCCGCACGAAGGGGCCATCGCCCTTGCGCGGCGGCGGCAGCTGGTACTTGAAGGAGCACTGCTGGTCGGGCCCATCGCCCCAGCGAACGGTCAAAACGCCGGCGTCGGCAATGCCGTGCAGATAGATGCGGCCGTCCTGGCCTGCCAGGCCCACCTCGCTCTTGCCGGCATCGTAGACGCTGGCACCGAACGGCACCACCGAGCCATCAGCGAGGTGGGTGGTCGCGATGATGGGGCGCCCGCCGACGGTCTGGAAGCGGATCATGACGACGGAATTCTCGCGGGGCGCGACGAACTCGGTCGTGCTCTTGAACTCCAGGTCCGCGGAGACCATGTCGTCCGGATCGATGCTGACGGTGTTGAGCCGATAGGGCAGCAAGAAGGGCAGCACCGCGTAGCCCGAGCTGTCGATGACGGTGCCGACGCTATTGGTCACGCGAGCCCCCTCGGCACCGAGGGCCTCGACGATGCCGATGGTGTCGGTCATCTGATTGGAGAACGTGATGCCCCCGGGATGAGCGACGACGCCGCCCGTCGCCCCGAGGGACTGCTGGGAGTACCCGCTGCCCTCGCTCGCGCTCGCCGACACGCTGCTGTAGGGGCTCGCGTACTGGGCGTTCGCCGTGACGGAGTCATCCCCGGAGGCCTCACTCGCCGAGGCGCTGTAGGTAAATTGATTGTTCTCGCCCGCGGTGCCGGTGACGACCTCCTCGGCGCTGCGGGTGCTCACGCCGCCCGTCGTGTCCTGGATCAGGTTGGTCGAGAGCGTGGGGGAATGCGGGGAATCGCCGAGCGGCAGCGAGAAGCTCGCGAGCAGCCGGTTGTCGGGCTGCCCGGTGAGCTCGTTCTGCTCGTGGGCGATCGAGAGGCTATAGCTCAGGCCCATGTGCCAGAACCGCAGACGATTGGTGTAGCCGGCCTGGAATTGCGTCATCGTGGCGGAAGCGTTCCAGTAGGTGAGCACCGAGCCCGTCAGGTAGAAGTTGCCCCATCCGCCGGGCAGGGTCTGGTTGATGTTGATCTGCCACTCGCTGCGGGCATGATCGAAGCTCGCGAGCCCGGCGGCCGAGGCCGCGGCCTGCCGGGCCGTCAGGGCATCGTTGAAGGAGTAAAAGCCGCTCGAGGAGTAGCGGTACGTCGCGAGCGTGATGTTGGTCTGGGTGGGGCTCAAAAGTTTGCTGTAGCTGAGCCGCAGACTCTGGCCGGTGGGGGAGAGCGTGCTCGTGATGTCGGCTCGCGCCTCGGTCAGATCGACCGCGGCGGCGCCGAGTGTCGTGTTGAGGGCGATGCCGAGCAGCCCGGCCCGGTAGTGCTCTGAGAGCACCGCGCCCGTATAGGCGGTGAGGTAGTCATCGAGGCCGTGCTGCAACGTCCCCTGAGTGAAGGGCTCCGTCCGCGTGAGATAAGGCTGCTCGACTTCCCCGGCGACGAGAGAGTAACGCCACACCCCGGGACGCAGGAGCTGCACGAGCGATGCATAGGGAACCGTGAAGCTCTCCTGGGTGCCGTCGGCCTCGTAGACCGTGACGAGCAGGTCGCCGCCGTAGCCCGTCGCATACAGGTCATCGATCTCGAAGGCCCCCGGGGCGACGGTCGTCTCCAGGATGATGTTGCCGTGCTGGGTGATGACGACGCGCGCATTGGTGCGCGCGATTCCGCGCACGACCGGCGCGTATTGCAGCTGCGAATCCGGCAGCATGGCGTCATCGCTCGCGAGCGACACGCCGCGAAATCCGAAGCTGTCAAAGACGGCGCCGTCCGTGAAGCTGTCCCCGACCGTCAGGTCGCTGCGGATCGCGGGGATGTCGTGAGCGAGGTAAGTCGCAATGTTCTGAAAGCTGACGGGCCCGCCCGAGGTGACCTCGACGGAGGATCGCTCGCGCAGGTGCCAGCTGCCGAGGTTCCCTCCCACCGTGAGGTCGACATGACCGTCGGTCGTGCTCACCTCCGAGGTGGTGAACGCGCTCGCGCTCGTGGTGCGATACGCGTTCACGTTATAGCCGAGCGTCGCCGACGGCACGCCACTGTCCCAGAGCTCCGGGCTCACGTAGCCGCGAGGCTTGCGCAGCAGCGCCGCCTGGGGAATGCTGATGTCGAGCCGCAGCTGGGAGAGGTCGAAGGACACCGCGGCATGCGGAATCATCGCTTTGAGATCCACGCAGCCCCCGGACTGAAGCTTGCGCAGCTCGGAGCGCGCGGACGGGGTCAACCGCTCGAAGTCGAGCCCGATCCGCGCGACGGTCTCGCGGTCGATGCACGGCAGCGCGATATCGCTGCCGGGCTGAGCGATGAAGCGAATGGACGCGCGCCCCACCCATTTGTCGTTGACGCGCAGATCGACCATGTACTCGCCGGGCAGCACCGGATTGCCGCGCGAGAACTGGGAAACGTCGACTTGGGACCCGTCGTGCAGGAACGCCGGGTTGAACTCCACCTGGGACTCCGGGGCGTCTGCCGCCGAGGACGGCGCCGGGGACCACGTGAGGAGGGCGGCGAGAGAGGCCGAGGCGGACCGACTCAGCAGCTCCGGAAAGGTCCGTCGCCCAGGCCGCTCGCACATCGCCACGGACGCAGCACTGGGATCACGGCACCGACGCAGAAGCCGTGCCGCTGACGTTGCCGCCGTAATCGTTCACGAACCAGTATTCCAGGGCGACGGCACCGCTCGGTGCGGTGAGCGGAGCGGGCAGCTCGAAGCCGCGGCTCGCGAAGGGGTCCACCATGTACGCGCGGGCGGCGACCTGCTGACCTCCCACCTTCGCGCGGAGCTCGATCAGCGAGACATGGTAGGCGGTCGGGTTGCTCGCCTGGAATCCGACGAGCTTGCCGTCCTTCACCAGCACCGTCCACTTGAGGCGCGCCGGCGCATCCCCGGCGCTGCCCCTGAGCCCTGCGGGGCGGAAGAACACCTTCATGCGGTGCTTGAAGGCGAGCTCGAGCTGATTGGGCCGGTCCGGGTTGGTCGCGGTACGCGGCGGGATATCGAGCACATTGAGCCAGAAGAGCGACTCACGGTCCGCGGGCAGCGGATCGTGAGTGTAGATGAGCCGCAGGCTCTGACTCTTGGTGGGATCGAGCCTGAAGAGGGGCGGCGTCATGACGAAGGGAACGTTCGACTCACCCGGCTTCGCATCCGCATCCCCTGCATCGAGCCAGGCCTGCACGAGCGAGGGGGTATCGCCCGGATTGCGGATGAGGATGGTCACTTCGCGTCTCGCCTCCGGATAGACCACCCGGGTGCCGTCGACGACGATTCCCGCCGCGGCACCGCGCACGGCGAGGAAGGACGTTGACGCAAAGAGAAGCGCCGCCAGTGTGACTGGAGTGGTGCGCGATCCAAGCATGGCGAAGCGTATCCCCCGTTGTGATTCTTGCGATGAAGACGGGGCGCAGCCGCCGCTGCGCCCCGCCGGGACTCAGTCGTAGATGAGCGAGTAGGTGACCTGTGTGTTGACCGCTCCAGCCGTGACCGTGCCTGCGGCGCCGGCGGCCGCGCCGGTCGCTGAATATCCCGCATAGAACCACTGCGTGCCGCCCCCCGGCAGGGTCAAGGCCGTGGGCTGATTGGTGCCCGTGCCCGGCATGATTTGCGTGCCGACGACGGTGGATCCCGAAGCGTTGTAGAGCTTCACCTCTACATTGCTGCCGCCGGTGGCGGTATTGATGAGACCACCGGTCGCCTGATCCACGGTCGGGCCTGCTTCGAAGTAAATCTGAACCGTCGTCGGCGCCTCGCCTCCGATGTCATCTGCCGTTGTGCAGCCGTTCACGACGACGTTGAAAAAGGTTCCGGCGGCCGTCGTCCCCGTGCCCCCGAGAGCCGAAGCGTCCACGGTCGGCAGGACCACGGTCGCATTGGGACTGCCGGCGCCGTTGACGTTGACCGTGCAAGTGCTGGCCGTGACGGCACCGGTGAAAGTGATCGTCCCGTCCGACGCCTGACCCGCCAGCGGCACCACCATGGCGGTCGCGATACCGGCGGCGATCATTGCGCGCTTGATCAAAGTGTTCATGCGGTCCTCCCAAGACGTGCGGCCTAGCTTGCGGTGCGACTCACTGCCGCTGTATCGACTGACTCACGGTTTACTTAAGCACGGCACGACGGCCGGCAAATCTGTGAGTCAAGTCTCTATGTTCAATGGCCGGGGACCTGCGCGCGTGCGGCGCTGCCCGCTCGAATCGAATCACGCGGCGCGAGTGCCGCAACGCGCGACGGGGCTTACCGGCACACGAGCGTCCCAGCCTGCAGATCGCAGTCATCGGGCGGAGGGCCGCATCTCCGGCATCCACAGATCGCCCCAGGTGATGCCGACGATCCGGTCGCGCGACCATTGGGCCACGTACCAGTTCGCGGAATCGTAGGCGAGGTCGAGGTCGCCCGCGGAGCGCCCGAGCGGCAGCCGGCCGCCTCCTCGGGCTGCCCGAACGCCGCGAACACCTGTTTGACGATGGCGTCGCGCGATGCGGAACGCATATCGGATGACGCACCGGCAAGACTCAGCTCGGCCGCCTCCTCGTCGCGGGCGCTGCTCATCACCGCGGATACGAGCGTGCGGTAGGCGCCTCGGTGAGAAGGCGCTGAGCAGGGAGCATAGGCTCGCAAGGCGCGCGGCCTCCTCTCTGAGGCGCGGTGATCGCACGAAGTCAGGAGGCCTGCTGCGGCGAGCGGCCGCGTGGCCGCCCCATGAACGCCAATTGAGACGTTCGGTCAAGCGGCTCGCGATCGAACGTGCCCAACTAGCGAGTTGCAGCCACGCGCCGACGATTGGCCGGCGCTCGAAGCAGTCAACAACAAACACGTGGAGACGTCATCGATGAATTCCATGAAGCGACTCAAATCCGCGGCGATCCCTTTGGCCGCCATGTGCCTCGCACCGCTCGCGTGCCTTGCCCAGGACAGTCAGGGCACTCTCTACAGGGTCGTGACCGCGGTGGTGAAGCACGGCTTGACGGCGAAGTTCGAGCAGGGCGTCAAGCAGGTTAACGCGTACCTCCAAAGTCACGGGGACACCACCAGCCACACGACCTTCGAGGTCATGTACGGCCCCGACGAAGGCAACATCGTTCTGCTCATTCCGTTCAAGTGGGAGGATGAGGACAATCCGCCGAGCTATGCGGATGGCGCCGGCCAGCTCGTCGCCAAGAGTGTGTCGCCTTACCTCTCTTCCGCGCACACCGTCCTCGTGCGCGAGCTGCCGAACCTCGGAAATCCCCCGGCGGCGAATGCCGCCGTGCAGAAGTACTACGAGGTGGTCGATCTCACGGTCAAACCCGGCAAGATGGATGATTTTCTCGCCGCCCTGGGGCAACTCTCCGCTGCGAGCCTGAAGTCCAATCCGGGGCCCAACCCGGTTCTCATTTACCGGACTGTTGCGGGCGGCGATGCCGATGAGATCACCGTCGCCATCGGTCATCCCGACTTCGCGGATTTTGGGCGGCCGGCGGGAAAATCGAACATCGAGGTGCTGACCGAGGCCTACGGTGGGGCAGCTGCGCTCGCCATCGAGAACTCCCTCTCAAACAGCATCGCGAGCGTGCACATCACGATCGCCCGATACCGGCCTGACCTCAGCTTCACGGCGAGCGGGCAGTAGGAGAAGTCAGCCGGGCGCTCGTCAGCCGGCGCCGAGGAGCTTGATCCAGCGAATGGCATCGCCCATGCCTTCGCCTACGCGCAGCGACACGCCGGAGGGCGTGTCGCTGCGCGAGCGCGTGGCGAGCGCCCGCACCTCGCCCGGGGAGATTCCGAACAGGCGGTGAAAGGCGCGGCTGAAGCTCGCCTCGCTTCCAAACTGACAGTCGACGGCGAGGTCGAGAACACGGCGGCGAGGTGGATTGCCGGCCATGAGCTCCCGAAATGCCCGGTGCAGGCGCCGCTGCCGGATGTACCGCGCGAGGCCGCCTTCCGCGTGAAAGAGCCGGTAGACCGTGGCGCGCGACCAGCCGGAGCGCGCGCAGATCAGATCGACGGAGAGAGCCGGCGAGTCGATATGGCGCTCGATAAAGCGCTCGAGCGAATCGAGCGCCGCTCGGCGCAGGGCTGCGCCGGTCATGAGGGAGAGCCCCTTGCCCCCGAAGATGTCGGTGAGCAATCCCATCAGAATCGGCAATCTCGGGATGAACTGCGCATGCGGGTCGGCATCGATCGACTCGAGCATGTAAGCCACGCGCCCGCTCAGCGCCTCCGCCCGGGGGTCACCACGCTTGAGCACCCTGAGATGCACATCGCCCGAGGCGCTGATCGCCGGTGCCATCAACGCCCGCGGCACGAAGATGGCCACAGTACGTGCCAGGCTGCAATCCCGAGCCCGGAGGTAGGTAGTCGTCGGTCGCGCGCTGTCCAGAATGATCACGTCGCCCCGATGCAAGCTCGCCGAGCGCCGCCCGGACTGATAGAGGACGTCCGCCTCGAGACTCACCGCGATTCGATAGTGATCGTAACCCGCCTGTGCCACGTGACGTGCCGAGCGGATGTATTGCACCGAGCTGCTCTGCACGTCCGTGAGCACAGCACTCCCGAGGTGATGCACGCGGCTTCGCGCGCGGAAGCTCGCGGCATCCTCGAGGGGGGTAATGCTCGCCGTCTCGGCGATCGCGTCGCGGCACATTCGCAGTCCCGCCCGTCCCTCGAAATAGGCATCCGAGGTGAGCACGCCGCAAGATCGCGGCCACTGCGGTGAACCGGCGCCTGCGCCGTCCATCAGACCACTTCAACCCGGTCGGTGGCGCCAGCGGCGCCAGGCTCTCGAGCCCCCGGCGCAGTGGGCCAACGATGACCGACAGCGTGCGAGCGACTCATGGCGATCTTGACGCCTTTCGTTGTTGGGCGGGCTGGTGCGACGGCGTCCGGCGTCGCATCGG
>JASHTK010000365.1 GCA_030040575.1 Gammaproteobacteria bacterium | reverse complement strand
GCGCTCACCGGCATGGCCGCCATCCTCGCCGCCTTCGAGCTTTCGGTTCCGGGCCGCCCGGTGCGCTGGGCGGCGCTGCCGGTGCCGCCGCTCGTCGCGTGGCTCGCCGCGAGCGGCCTCGGCTGCTTGAGGAACGGTCTCGGCCACGGCGTTGGCGAGAGTTCGCACTGCTTCGTGTTCATCGCCGCGGCGAGTGTCCCGCTCGCGGTCTCCTTGATGTGGATGCTGCGCCGGGCCCGGCCGATCGCGCCGCTGCCGGTGGCGGCGCTCGGCGCCCTCGGTGCGGCCGCCACGGCGGCGTTCGTCCTCGAGTTCTTCCACCCCTTCGATGTCACGGTGATCGATCTGTTGCTGCACCTCTCGGCCGTCGCCGTCGTCATGGTTGCGGTCACTTGGCTCCGTCGCCCGCTGCTCGGCGTGGCGGATCCCGCACGGGGGGGTCCGCCCTAGGTCATGCCTCGCACTCTCCCGAGCACGCCGGCCACCGACGGTTTCTGGATGCCGAGCGAGCGCGAGCCGCACGCCGGGTGCTGGATGCTCTGGCCCGAACGCCCGGACAACTGGCGGCAGGCGGCGCAGCCGGCACAGCGCGCCTGCGTCGCGCTCGCCGCCGCCATCTCGCGATTCGAGCCCGTGACCGTGGGGGTTTCCGGGGCGCTTTTCGATCAGGCGCGTGCGCTCCTGCCTGCCGGGGTTCGGGTTGCGGAGATGGCGCACGATGATTGCTGGATGCGCGATGTCGGTCCGACGTTCCTCGTCAACGCGCAAGGCGAGCGCCGCGGCGTCGACTGGCGGTTCAACGCCTGGGGCGGCCTTTACTTTCCCTGGGATCAGGACGAGCGCGTGGCGCGCAAAGTGCTCGAGCTCGAGGGTTGCGACCGTTACGCGGCCCCGATCGTCAACGAAGGCGGTGCGTTCCACGTGGACGGCGCGGGGACGGCGCTCGTGACGGAGGAATGCCTGCTCAATCCCCATCGCAATCCGACCCTCGACCGCGCAGGCATCGAGCGACACCTGAAGGCGCACCTCGGCGTGAGCGTCGTCGTCTGGCTCGGTAAGGGCATTCCCGACGATGAGACGAGCGGCCACATCGACAATCTCGCCTGCTTCATCCGCCCCGGCGAGGTCGCCCTCACCTGGACCGACGACCGCCGCGATCCGCAGCATGCGGTCTCGCGCGATGCGCTCAGCCGCCTGCTCGATGCGCGCGATGCGCGCGGCCGGCGCTTGACGGTGCACAAGCTCCCGATGCCGGGCCCGCTCACGCTGAGCGCCAAGGAGGCGGCCGGCGTGCTCCCTCGCGAGGGAACCAAGCGGCGGCGCGCCGGCGAGCGCCTCGCCGCGAGCTACATCAACTTCTATCTGGCGAACGGCGCCGTCGTGATGCCCCTGCTCGATCGGCGCACCGATCGAGCGGCCGCGTCCCGGATCAAGCGGCTGTTTCCCGGCCGCCGGGTGGTCGGCGTGCCCTCGCGAGAGATCCTGCTCGGCGGCGGCAACATTCACTGCCTCACGCAGCAAGTGCCGGCCCGCGCCAGGCGGCGCCGGCGCGCGGGGATCGCCCGCGCCGAGTGAGCGCCTCGTGAGCGCCTGGTGAGCGGCTAGTGTCCAGCCGCGAGCCGCTGGGCGCTCTCGAGCCAGGGCCGCTGCGCGCGGCGATAGTGGGCGGGCGCGATGCGCGCCTGCTCGAGCAGCTCGCGCGCGATGCTCGCCGCCTCGCGGCTCTGGCCTTGAGCTTTGAGCAGCTGCGCATAGCGGACCGAGGCCTCGGCCCCCGGATAGGACGGCGCGAGGGCCTTGTACTCCTCGAGCGCCTTGGTGACGTTCCCCTCGGCCTCGAGGGCTCGGGCATAGAGCAGGTGGGCCTCGGGAGAGCGGAAGTCGGGATTGAGCCGGGCGAGCGCCTCGAGCGTGGCGCGGGCGGCCGTCGCATCGCTCTTTCCGAACTGAGCCCTGGCGAGCCCGAGCATGATGTTCGGGTCCTCGGCATAAAGACCCGTGAGGATCTGCCGGTAGAGACCGATCGCCTCATCGTAGCGGCCGTGCCGCGCGAGCTCGTCTGCGTAGCGCTGGCGGCTCGCCACATCACCGGTCAATCGGGCCTCGCCCTCCAAGCGGCGCAGATCGGCCCCCGGATCGAGAGCCTTCTTCATGCCGCGCGCCGTCCGCCGCGCCGCGGTGCTCCGGAACAGCTGCGGCAGGAGCTCGACGACGACGTACGCGAGGATGCCCACGCCCGGGATGAGCGCGAGCACCCAGACCCAGAGGAAGTTCCGTCCCGTCTTGATGACGTGGACGATGAGCGCCACCTGGATGGCGAGCGAGACGATGGAGACGGGCAGCAGCGACATGCCATTCCTCTCGAGAGTTGGCCCCATAGATTACTGGCCGGCGCGTGCGGCCGCACCCATGCTGGTATTCTTGGCAGGTGAATCGCGCACATCGGGTGGCCTCACTCCGCGCGGGCGTCTTCGGCGCCGTCGCGGCGACTCTCGGGTGGCTCGCCCTCGGCTCCACCGCCGCTCGGGCCGCGGAGGAGGGCGACTCGTTGGCGGGACCGCAAGCGTCGGCCGCTGCAGAACCGCAGGCCTCCGACGCGGCGCAGGCGCAATCCGAAGCTGCCCCGCCGCAGCCCGCGCCGGCCGCCGAGCCGCATCGGCTGCGGATCGGCCTCGTGCTGTCGGGGGGCGGGGCGCGCGGGGCCGCCCACATCGGCGTGCTGAAGATGCTCGCGCGGATGCGCATCCCGATCGATGCCGTCGCCGGGACGAGCATGGGCGCCGTGATCGGCGGGCTCTACGCCAGCGGCCTCTCGCCGAGCGAGATCGAGTCGGTCATGAACTCGGTGAACTGGGACGACGCGTTCAGCGACGTGCCGCCGCGCAGGGAGCTCAGCTTCCGCCGCAAGGAGGAGGAGCGGCAATTTCCGATGAAGCTTCCGCTCGGTCTCCGCGGCGGAAAGCTGCGTCTGCCGAGCGGCCTCATCGAGGGGGAAACCCTGACGAGGATGCTGCGACGGCTGACGCTCCCGGTTGCGGCCACCCGGGACTTCAACGATCTGCCAACGCCGTTCCGGGCCGTCGCGACGGACCTGTCGACCGGCGAGCCGGTCGTCATGCGCGCAGGGGACCTCACCACCGCGATGCGGGCGAGCCTCTCCGCGCCGGATGTGTTCAGTCCCGTCGAGCGCGAGGGACGGCTGCTCGTCGATGGCGGCATTGCGGAGAACTTGCCGATCGACGTCGCACGAGAGATGCACGTGGACGTGTTGATCGTCGTCGATGTCGGCTTTCAGCTGTATCCACGCAGCAAGCTCGTGAGCCCGGCGGCCATCTCTAACCAGATGCTCGCGATCCTCATCAGCCGCGAGTCGCAGCGGCAGCTCTCCACCTTGACCCCGCGCGACGTGCTCATCACGCCGCAGCTCGGGGAGGCCTCCTCCTTCGACTTTCGAATCGTGAAGCAGGCGATCACCTTGGGGGAGCAGGCGGCGACGGCGGCGGAGCCGCGCCTCGCCGCGCTCGCGCTGAGCCCGCAGGCTTACGCCGACTACAGCGCGCGGCGTCAAGCGGAGCGCAATCATCTGCCGACGATCCAGTTTGTGCACGTGAACCCCAATTCGCAGCGCTACGCGCCCTCGATCCACACGCTCTTCGACAACCTCATCGGCAAGCGGCTCGATCCGGCGGCGGTGGACAGCCGGATCACGGATCTCTACGGGCGGGGCGACCTCGCGATCCTTGACTACCGGGTCGTCAACGAGGACGGGGAGGACGGCCTCGACGTCTCGGCCGAGCGCCATTCGTACGGCCCGGACTACGTGCGCTTCGGATTGAGCCTACAGGATGACTTCCAGGGCAACGCCTTCTACAACGCCGAGGCGCTCCTCGTGATGTCCGAGCTCACCTCGACGGGCTCGGAGTGGGAGTGGGATCTGCAGGAGGGCGTCTCGCCGCACGTCTATTCGGAGTTCTTCTTGCCGCTCTCGAATTACTGGACGTACTTCATCGTCCCGCACCTCGAGTACTCGGCGACCAACGTGCCGCTCATCAACAACGCCGAGGTCGAGACCGCCAATTTCAGGCTCCGGGACTTTACCTACGGCCTCGATCTCGGCCGCCAGCTCGGCAACTGGGGCGAGGCCCGGGTGGGCCTGCTGCACGATGAGGGCACCTCGTACGTGCGCATCGGGGATCCGGATCTGCCGACGACGCACTTCCGGGACTACGGCTTCTTCGTGCGCTTCTCGTACGATCAGTTGGACGATGTGGACTTCCCGCACTCCGGCGAGCTCGCGACCGTGCAATGGAACAGCGAACAGAGCTGGGTGAAGGAGGAGGGCGTCGTGGGCTCGGAGAACCCGCTCAATCAGGTGACGCTCAGCTGGCTCGGGGCCGCAACCTTCGGGCGCGAGACGGCCGTTCTCTGGACGACCGGCGGCACGACGCTGAATCAGACCACCCCGCTCGACCTGCAGACACAGTTCACGCTCGGTGGACTGTTCAATCTCTCGGGGCTTCCGGCCCAGTCGCTCGCCGGATCGGACTTCGGGATCGCGCGCCTACTGCTCTACCGCAAGATCGGCAGCGGGGGCGAGGGGCTGCTCAACTTTCCGGCCTACCTCGGCATCTCGATCGAGGCCGGCAACGTCTGGCAGGAGCGCCAGAGCATCGATCTCTCCTCGGTGCGCAAGGACGGCAGCGTGTTCCTCGGGCTCGACACCCCCCTCGGACCGGTGTATCTCGCGACCGGCTTCGATCAGAGCGGGACGGAGGCGTTCTACCTGTTTCTCGGCCGCACGTTCTGATCGCGGCGCTCCCGCGGGGAGCGCCTCGAGACCGGCGGGCGAGAGCGGCGGGCGAGAGCGCTACAGGCCGCGGCTCTCGGCGAGCTTCTCGACCTTCTGGAAGATGAGCGACGGCCGGTCGCCCGCACGCGAGTACTCGTGGCGGCGCTGCATCTCCTCGAGCGCCGTGTCGCGCTCCTCCCGCGTCGCGTACCAGTGAACGCGGCTCCACTGCGGACCCAAGAGCTTGCGCAAGGGGTCGCCCGAGGGAAGGCTCACGCGGACCCCGTACGGTCGCAGCTTCTCGATCGGGGGCGCCCTGAGATTGTGCGCTTGATTGATGCCCATGCCCTTAAGCTTACCGGGATCGACTCGGCGGGGGGAAGCGCAGGCATGCCGGGCTTGTCTTGCACGACAGGCGTCCCCACACTGTCCGCCACGTTCCCATCGCCGGAGGCTCGCATCGCATGGCCTTCTTTCGCACCCGATCGGAAATGCCCTCACCCCGCGAGGCCCCGCCCGGGCGTGCGACGCCCCTCAGCGTTCCCGAGACGCACTTCGTGAGCGGCCACCGCATCGTCCCGCCGTTTCCCGCGGGGCTCGAGCAGGCCTTCTTCGCGCTCGGCTGCTTCTGGGGCGCCGAGAAGCACTTCTGGGAGCTGCCGGGCGTGTACTCGACCGCCGTCGGCTATGCGGGCGGCCACACGCCGAATCCGACGTACGAGGAGGTCTGCACCGGCCGCACCGGCCATGCCGAGGTAGTGCGTGTCATCTTCGACCCGGCGAAGATCTCCTATCGGCGGCTCCTCGAGGAGTTCTGGGAGAGTCACGATCCGACGCAGGGCATGCGCCAGGGAAACGACGTGGGCACGCAGTACCGCTCGGCCGTCTACGTACTCGACGAGGAGCAGCGCAGGGCCGCCGAGGAGACGAGGCGGTCGTTTCAGGGGAGACTGAGCGCGGCCGGCTTCGGGGCCATCACCACAGAAATCCGGGAGGCGCCGCCCTTCTACTACGCCGAGGACTATCACCAGCAGTACCTCGCGAAGAATCCGGGCGGGTATTGCCCGGATCACTCCTGCGGGGTCACCTTCAAATCTGCGGAGGTACAAAGCGGGGTGAAGGCGTAGTCTTCGCGAGGACCCATTTGCTCTCGTTCGGAGTCCCCTTTGCCCGGTATCTTCATCAGCTATCGCCGCAGCGACAACCCGGACGCCACCGGGCGCATCTATGACCGGCTCGTGTCTGAGTTCGGCAAGGAACGAGTGTTCAAGGATGTTGACTCGATCCCGCTGGGGCGGGACTTTCGTGGACATCTGAACGAGGTCGTCGGCGGATGTGCGGCCATGCTGGCGATCATCGGTCCGCTCTGGACGGATGCGCGCAATAGCGCAGGTGAGCGCCGGCTTGAAGACGCCGATGACTTTGTGAGGATTGAGCTCGAGACCGCGCTGGCTCGGGATATTCCCGTCGTGCCGGTGCTGGTGGCTCATGCGGCGATGCCGGGAGCATCAGATCTGCCGGGATCGCTGGCATCGATGGTGTTTCGCCAGTCGATCGAGGTGCGGCCGGATCCGGATTTTCACCACGATGCGACGCGGCTGGTGTCGGCGCTACGCGCCATCTTGGACCCAACCGCGGCTGCCGCAGAGCAAGCGGCCTCCAGGATCAAATCGCCTGCCGCAGCGAGCGGCACGCCGAGGGGCCGGGCGGGCTGGATCGTTGCCGCCGCTGCACTGGGCATCGCCGCCGCCGTGCTCGCGGTCCCCGCGATCCGGTATCTGCGCGAAACGCCGCCGCCCGAAACACGCCTCGACATCGTCACCCCCGCCACCGATGACCCTGCATCGTTTGCGCTCTCACCCGATGGCCGGCAGATCGTGTTCGTGGCCAAGAGCGACGGGACAGCGCGCCTGTGGATAAGGTCGCTGGCGAAGGCGACCGCCGCGCCTCTTGCCGGGACCGAGGGCGCTGCGCGCCCCTTCTGGTCGCCGGACAGCCGTTCGATCGGATTCTTCGTGCCCGGCAGTCTGAAGCGGCTGGACCTCGACGGCGGCCAACCTCAGTTCCTGGCCGTTGTCGACGCGGGTGGGACCGGATCTTGGAGCAGCAAGGGCGTGATCCTGTTTAATACGGCAAACGCAGGGCCGCTCTCTCGCGTTCCGGCTAGCGGCGGCGCGACGACGGTGCTCCCGTTAATGGTCAAGAACTCACTTTTTGATTTTTCCCCCGTGTTTCTGCCCGACGGGCAGCATTTCGTGTTCTTCAGTGCCGACCAGGCGGATACTAGCATCTACCTGGGCTCGCTGGATGGAGGTGCTGGGGTTCCGCTTGCAGCTGCGCTCCAGACAATTGCGGGCCTGCTTGGAAGAGACGCCCGCCCGATGGCGTACCTGCCTTCTGGATGGTTGCTGTGGATACGAGTGGACCGCACGCTGGTGGCGCAGCGGCTGGACGTGGCCAGGGGAGCGCTGGTCGGCGAGACTGTGTCTCTGGCTGACGGTGTGGCAAGCGCATCTACTTCCGCGACCGGTGTTGTGGCGTATCGGGTGACCGGGAGCGGGCAGCGCCAACTGACCTGGGTGGACCGCTCGGGAGCGCTGCTCGGCACGGTGGGCCCGCCAGATGAATCGCTGGATGCGCCGCGCGTGTCCCCGGACGGCCGGCAGGTCGCATTTTCCCGCCAGACCCAAGGCAAGCGGGATATCTGGCTGCAGAGCAACGCACGCGCGATGCGCATGACCTTTGGAAGCGAGGTCAACGATTGGCCGGTCTGGTCGCCCGACGGCAAGCGGCTGGCCTTCCAATCGGTGGGGAGCCCAACCTACGACTTTTATCAGAAGCCCACCAATGGCGCGCAGGCGCAGGAACCGCTGTTGGTGTCGCAAAAGCCGCAGTACCTTACAAGCTGGTCAGCGGATGGCCGCTACCTGCTGTATTTCAGTGTCGATCCAGGTCCGAACACGGATCTCTGGGTCCTGCCGATCACTGGGACGCGCAAGCCGTTTCCGTTCCTGCAATCGTCTTTCCAAAAGGTGTGGGGCCAGTTCTCGCCCGACGGCCGCTGGGTGGCTTATCAGTCGAACGAGTCGGGGCAAAATGAGATTTACGTGCGTCGGTTTGTGGTGCCCGGCGATGCTGCCGACAGCACGGCCGCGCAGGCGGGCCAATGGCAAGTGTCCACGGCGGGCGGCGTTTTTCCGACGTGGCGCGCGGACGGCAAGGAGCTGTTCTACATCGATCCGGCGGGGATGATGATCGCGGCGCCGATCACAGCTACCGGGTCAACCGTCGTGCCGGGCACTCCGGTCACGCTCTTTCAGACGAATGCGCTGGGAGGCGGCATCGATACTGGTCAAGGCCGACAGTACGACGTGGCGCCGGATGGCCGGTTCATGATCAATCGGGTGTCGGACACGGCAATCTCACCGATCACGCTCATCCAGAACTGGAACCCGGAAGCGAAGACCGAGTGACGGGGACCAACGAATTTGAGGGCATCAGAGTAGCGATAACTCAGTAATTTTCGTGGAGGAGAACACTTCAGCGCCGACTATCACCGACAATACCTCGCGAAGAATCCGAACGGGTACTGCCCGGATCACTCGTGCGGAGTCTCGTTTGGTTCTGCGAGGTTACGAGAGGGCCAGAAGGCGTAGTCGAAGCTACAGCGAGGGTACCAACAGGAAGTCCGGCGGTCAGGGTCGTTCGAGCTCGAGGCCCCGCGTGGTTCTGCGGGAAAATACGGGCTGTTCTCGACGCTGCAGTCTACCGGAAGTCTACCGTGGACCGCCGTGCAGGAAAGTCCGCGGGGAAGGAATTTTCTAGGATGCGAGTGTTGCCGGTGCAGCATGCGGTGGCGCTGCAGCTGGTGCTGCCGGCGGTGGGCCCGCATGCGGAGCCGGTTGGCGTGCTCTAAACACTTGTCGCGCGGAACATCTAATGAGGGTGCGCAGCCTGAAATTCCAGCCAAACACCGGCTGCGTTTTCGGGAGAGACCAACACTGATTCCTTATCCTTTGCGACATTCTTTTGGCCAATCTGTTTGCGAGCTTGGTCCAGGTCAGTAGCCGCCAGCCTCACGGCGAGAATTCCTTCGCCGCGCCCTTTGAGCCGTCGAGCCGTGGGACCGGAGGGATCGGTCGG
>JASHTK010000364.1 GCA_030040575.1 Gammaproteobacteria bacterium | reverse complement strand
GGCGGCAGGCCCGCGCGCGTGTAGGTGTTGTAGGCGGTGTCGGTCACGAGATCTCGGGTGCGAATGGTGCCCGCATATTCTGGGCCCATTCCGTAGATCACCGTCGGATCGGACTCGAGCCGCATGCCCTTGCGCAGCCGCCCGATGAACACGCCGGCGATGAGCGGGCGCTCGGAGGCGAGGCCGGTCTCCTTCTCGACCATCGAGGCGAGGGTCAGGGCCTCATACGGGGTGCGGAGCGGCAGGCCGGGCAGCCGCTCGGCCCAGGCGGCCGCGAGCACCTCGCTCATCTTGTCGTAGGCGAGCTGCAGGATCTGCACGTCCGAGGTTCCGGCGGCGAAGCGGTAGGTGTCCGGGAAGAACCGCCCCTCGGGCTCGAGCCCCGGGTGCCCGAGCGCGGCCATCGCCTGATCGTCGCTTGCGCCGCGCAGCGTCGAGCGCACGCTCGGATCGCTCTCGAGCGCGCGGCGAAAGTCGCTGAAGCGCGCGCCCTCGACGATCGTCAGCTGCTCGAGCACCACCCGTCCGGAGGCGAGCAGCGCGACGATGGCCGCCGCGCTCGCTCCCGCCGGGATCTCGTACTCGCCGGCCCGGATGCTGAGTCCCTCACCGTGCAGTCGCAGGTAAAGCTCGGTGAGTCGCGGGTGCTCGAGCGCTCCGGCGGAGGCGAGATGGCCGAGCACTGCGCGGACGCTCGACCCCGGCTCGACCTGCACGGTGAGCGCGCCGTGCGGAGGCCCCGGGGCCTCGTACGCCTCGTCGAGCCAGCGCATCCCACCTGCGGCCCCTGCGAGCCCCGCGGCGGCGAGCGCCGCGACGAGCGCCGTGCGCCGCAGAGCGCTCATCGTGCCTGCTCCTCGAGCCACGGTCGCAGCCGCTGCTGCAGGCGACGGGTGATCGGGCCGGGCACGAGCTCCCGGGACTGCACGGCACGCACCGGCCAGATCCCGATCCGGGCGTTCGTGAGGAAGATCTCGTGCGCGGAGTCGACATCGGCGCGCCCGAGCGGCGCCTCCTGCACGACGAGCCCCTCCTCTGCCGCGGCGCGCATCACGACGCGCCGCATGATGCCCGCGACGCCGCAGCGATCGAGCCGTGGCGTCATGATCTCGCTGCCGAGCACGACGAACACGTTCGTCATGGTGCCCGAAACGAGCCGCCCGGAGCTACTGAGCAGCAGCGCCTCGGCGAACGCGGATCCGCGCAGCTCGGCGCGGGCGAGGACGAGCTCGAGACGGTTGAGGTGCTTGAGGCCCGCGAGGCGGGGATTCTCCCCGAGCTCCAAGTCCGCGATCCGCACGGCGACACCCTCGGCCTCCGCGCGGGGGTCCTCGGGCGGCCAGGCGTAGCGCAGGATGAGGCGCGAGGGCCGCTCGTTGCCCTGCGGCGCGTAACCGCGAGCCGTCGCCGCGCCGCGCGTGACGAGGACCTTGAGGAGCGCGCGCTCGGCGCCGCCGGCGAGCGCGCCGATCTCCGCTTGCAGCGCGGGGAAGGCGCGGAACGGGATCGCGAGCCGCTCGCATCCCTCGGCGAGCCGCGCGAGGTGATCGGCGAGGAAGCGCGGGCGGCCGTGCCGGCAGGCGATGGTCTCAAACAGCCCGTCCCCGAAGTGCAGTCCGCGGTCGAGCACGAGCGGGCTCGGCTCGAGGGCGGCGCGGCCGTCGAGCCACACGGCATTCGGGGTCTCATCGGGCCTCGCGGACGCGGCGCTCATCGGGCGGGGCAGTTCAGGCGGCCTCGACGGAGGGGGAATCGAGCGCGGCGAGCAGCCCCCGCGCCTTCGCCTGGGTCTCCTCGAGCTCGCGGTCCGGGACGGAGTCGGCGACGATGCCGCCGCCGGCGCGAAAGCTGATGCCCCCGTCGAATAAGGTGAGCGTGCGGATGAGGATGTTGAGATCCATCGTCCCGTCGCGCGAGAGAAACCCGAGCGACCCGGTGTAGGCGCCGCGGCCCTCGGCCTCGAGCTCGGCGATGATCTGCATGCAGCGGAACTTCGGGCACCCCGTGATGGTGCCGCCCGGAAAGACGGCGCGCAGCGCGCCGATCGGGGTGACCTCGGGACGCAGCCGGCCCCGGACGTTCGAGACGATGTGGTGCACGTGAGCGTACGTCTCGGACACCATGAGCTCATCGACGCGCACCGAGCCCGCCTCGCACACCCGGCCGAGATCGTTGCGCTCGAGGTCGACCAGCATGATGTGCTCGGCCCGCTCCTTCGGGTGGGCGACGAGCGCGGCGGCCTCGGCGGCGTCCACGCCAGGGCGGCGCGTGCGCGGGCGGGTTCCGGCGATGGGTCGGGTCTCCACCTCCGTGCCCGACACGCGCAGCAGCCGCTCGGGGGAGGAGCTGAGGACGGCGCTGCCGCCCCACTGCAGCAGCGCGGCGAACGGCGCGGGATTCGCCGCGGAGAGCCGCTCATAGAGCGCCCCGGCGTGCGAGCCGTCGAGCCGACCGTGCGCCCCGGGGGCGCGCTCGATGCGCCAGGGCCTCGAGAGGTTCGCCTGGTAGATGTCTCCGGCTCGGATGTACTCCTGGGCGCGGCGCACCCGCAGCAGATGTCTCTGCGGGTCCTCCTCGGTGATCTGCAGTGCGGGCGGAGCGGGCACGGGCGCGGCGGCGCCCGCGGCTTCGGCGGCGTCTCGCTCGAGCCGGTCGAGCTCGGCGGCCGAGTCGGCCTCCGCGACCGCGAGCACTCGACCGCTCGCGTGGGTGTGCACGAGCGCGCACGGCGTGCGCAGCGCGAGGGCTCGCCAGGGCAGCTCGCCGGCGGGCGGCGCAGGCAATGTAAGCCTCGGCTCGATCTCCAGGGCGAGCTCGTACCCGAAGAACACTGCCCAGCCTCCGGTGAACGGCACCTCGAGGCCGTCAGCGACGCCGCTCGCCCCGCCGAGCCTGCCGCCGAGGCTCCCCTTGCGCTCCTCGATCCACCAGCGCTCGAGCGTTGCGAGGAAGCCCGCGCCGCGCGGGACGGCTCCGCAGGCGCCGACTCTGCCGCGAGCATCGAGCCACAGCGCCGCGCGCGGCCGCGCGGCGAGAATGCTCGAGCGGCCGAGCGGCCCCGCGGCGACGCTATCGAGCAGCAAGGGATAATCGTGCGGCCGGGACGCGGCGAGGCGGCGCAGGACGGCCGCAGGCACATCGAGCGCGCGCACCTGCGGGGAGCCGAGAGCGACGCGGTCACTCATGACCGCATTATGCCTTGGGGGGCCCGAGGCTCGCGTGTGACGCGAATCGCAGCCGCGGCCGCGGAGCGCGCCGCGGGGAGCGAGGCTCTCGGCCCGGCCGGCGCCCGTCAGGCGAAGCGGCGGAACACGAGCGACCCGTTGGTGCCCCCGAAGCCGAAGGAGTTCGAGAGCGACACCTCGATGCTCATCCGCCGCGCCGTGTTCGGGACGAAATCGAGATCGCAGTCCGGATCGGGCGTCGTGTAATTGATCGTGGGCGGGGCCACCTGGTCGCGAATCGCGAGCACCGAGAAGATCGCCTCGACCACGCCCGCCGCGCCGAGCAGGTGCCCGGTCATCGATTTGGTGGAGCTCACCGCGAGGCGCTGCGCGTGAGCGCCGAAGGCGCGTTTGAGAGCGATCGTCTCCGCCTTGTCCCCTGCGAGCGTGGACGTCGCGTGAGCGTTCACGTACTCGACCTGCGACGGATCGAGCGCGGCGTCCTTCAGCGCGTTCACCATGGCGATGCGCGCGCCCTCTCCGTCCTCCGGAGGCAGGGTCATGTGGTGCGCATCCCCACTCATCCCGAATCCGACGAGCTCGGCGTAGATGTGCGCGCCGCGGCGGCGCGCGAACTCGAGCTCCTCGAGCACGACCGCTCCCCCGCCGTCGCTCAGCACGAAGCCGTCGCGATCGCGATCCCACGGGCGGCTCGCCTCCCGGGGAGCCTCGTTGCGGGTCGAGAGCGCCTTCGCCTGGGCGAAGCTCGCGAGTCCGCACACGGTCATCGCCATCTCCCCTCCCCCCGCGACCATCACATCGGCGTCCCCGTACTGAATGGTCCGCATACCGATGCCGATCGCGTGAGTGGACGTCGTGCAGGCGGTGACGACCCCGAGATTCGGCCCCTTGAGGCCGTACTTGATCGAGAGGTGACCGGAGATCATGTTGATGATCGTCGCCGGCACGAAGAACGGGGAGATCTTGCGCGGGCTCCCGGACTCGAGATAGCCGCGGTACTCCTCCTCGATGGTGCCGAGCCCGCCGATGCCCGCGCCGCAGACCGCTCCGCAACGGGCGGGGTCCGTCTTGCCGAAGTCGATGCCGGAGTCAACGACCGCCTGCATGCCGGCCGAGACCCCGTAGTGCATGAAGTCGTCCATGCGCCGGGCTTCCTTCGCCGTGAGGTACTCGTTCACGTCGAAGCCGCGCACCTCCCCGCCGATGCGCACGGGAAAGGCGGATACGTCGAATCGGGTGACCGGGCCGATGCCGCTGCGCCCGTTGAGCACGGCATC
The DNA here is from genome assembly GCA_030040575.1 of Gammaproteobacteria bacterium. GTDB lineage: Bacteria > Pseudomonadota > Gammaproteobacteria > Steroidobacterales > Steroidobacteraceae > JASHUC01. Next base: position 5,303 of record JASHTK010000364.1, on the reverse strand, counting down.
CCACGCGCTCGCGACGGTGCTGCCGACGGGCGAGACGATGCCGAGTCCCGTGACGACGACGCGACGTTTGCTCACACGCTACCCGTGCCGGATGCGAGCGCGGCGAGCCGCGCGCGACGGCGCCGCCTGCGACCCTCGTGAGAACGCGATTCGCCCCGTCATCAACTCTTGTTGCGGCGCTCGTTGATGTAGTCGATCGCCTGATGCACCGTGGTGATCTTCTCGGCGTCTTCGTCTGGAATCTCGATCTCGAACTCCTCCTCGAGCGCCATGACCAGTTCCACCGTGTCCAGCGAGTCCGCGCCGAGATCGTCGACGAAGGAAGCCTCGTTCGTGACCTGCTCTTGTTTTACGCCCAGTTGCTCGGCAACGATGGCCTTTACTTGCTGTTCAACCGTGCTCATTACGCGATTATCCTTTAACGAAGTGGACCCGCATGCGCACCGGACAGGCGGCACGGGCGCGGTATTGTAGGGGAACACCCCGGGGGGTGCCAGACGAGCGCCCGGCGAGCGGCCGCCGCGCACGGCGCAACGCGTCGCGGCCGGGAGCAGCTCGCGCGCCGCTGTGGTGGCAAACCAACGCATGCACCGCGCCGACGCTTGCGCGCGGCGCGAGCCGAGCGCCGCCGCCTCAAGGCATGAACAGTCCGCCGTTGACGTGCAGCGTCTCGCCCGTGATGTAAGCGGCCGCCGGTGCGACGAGGAACAGCACCGCCGCCGCCACGTCCGCGGGCGTGCCGAGGCGAGCCAGCGGGATCTGCGCGGTGAGCGCGGCGCGCTGCGCCTCGGTCAGGGAGCGCGTCATGTCGGTATCGATGAAGCCGGGCGCGATGGCATTCACCGTGATGCCGCGCGAGGCCACCTCGCGCGCGAGGGATTTCGTGAATCCCAGCATTCCGGCCTTGGCCGCGGCGTAGCTCGCCTGCCCGGGGTTGCCCGTGAGCGCGACGATGGAGGCGATGTTGACGATGCGCCCGCGGCGCTCGCGGATCATGCGGCGCAGCACCGCCTTCGACAGGCGAAAGACCGAGGTGAGGTTCGTCTCGAGCACGCCGCTCCACTCCTCGGGCTTCATTCTGAGGAGCAGCGCATCGCGGGCGATGCCGGCGTTGTTGATGAGAATCGTCGGCATCTGCTCCGAGCGCTCGAGCTCCCCGAGCAGCGCCGCGACCGACTCCTCGCGCGCCACATCGAGCACGGCGCCCCGCCCGTTGTATCCATGCGACGCCAGTTCGGCCGTGAGCGCCGCAGCCCCCTCGGCAGTGGTCGAGGTGCCGATCACTCGGGCACCGTGCGCGGCGAGCGCGAGAGCGATCGCCCGTCCGATGCCTCGGGAGGCGCCGGTCACCAAGGCTACGTCGTTCTCGAGCATCGCCTCTCCCCCTCAAGCGTGCGGGCTCGCCGCGGCGACCGGCGCCGAGGCCGCGGACGCCTCGAGCTCCCGCGCGGCGGCGAGCGCGGCATCGAGCGAGGGAGCATCCTCGATCGCGAGGCACTGCACATCCGCGCGGCGCTCGATGCGGCGGTTGAGGCCGGTCAACACCTTGCCGGGTCCGCACTCGAGGAGCAGGTGGATGTGGCGCGCGATGAGGGCGCGCACGGTGTCCTGCCAGCGCACCGGAGAGGCGAGCTGGCGCCCGAGCAGGCTGCGCAAGTCCGCCGGATCGCTGTGCGGGCGAGCATCGACCGCGCTCACGTAGGCCATGCGGGGCACCGAGAAGACCGTGGACGCGAGCCTCGCGCGGAAGCGGCCGGCCGCCTCGGCCATCAGCCGGCTGTGCGCGGGCACGCTCACGGGCAGGAGGACGGCACGCTTGGCGCCGAGGCGCTTCGCCGCCTCCACCGCGCGCTCCACCGCCTGGCGCTCGCCCGCAATGACGACCTGTCCGGGCCCATTGAAGTTGACCGGCTCGACGACCTCGCCCGCGGCGACGCTGCGGCACACCTCCTCGACCCGGGTCGCCTCGAGCCCGAGAAGGGCTGCCATCGCTCCCGTGCCGCTCGGCACGGCCTCCTGCATCACCCGGCCTCGAAAGCGGACCAGGTCCACCGCCGCGGCGAATTCGAGCGCGCCCGCGCACACGAGCGCCGTGAATTCCCCGAAGCTATGGCCGGCGACCGCCTGGGGAGCGCCGCCCCCGCGGCGAAGCCACAGCCGCCAGAGCGCAACGCCGGCGGTGAGCATGGCGGGCTGAGTGTTCTCCGTCGCATCGAGCCGCTCGCGCGGTCCGCTCTGCACGAGCGTCCAGAGGTCGTAACCGAGCGCCTGCGAGGCCTCGGCGAACGTGGAGCGCACCGGCTCCTCGCCCGCGAGCGATGCGAGCATCCCGAGGGTTTGCGAGCCCTGGCCCGGAAAGACGATCGCCATTGACATCGTGATGGGCCCCCCTTAGCCCCCCTGTCGCTGGCCGAGACAGGGACCGCGATTATACCGGTTAGGCCCTGCGGCTCAGGCCCCGGCGTGAAGGGCCCCGGCCCCGCAGGGTCAGCGGAACCCCCGCTGGGCGGGGCGAGTCGAACCAACGGCCCGGGTGCCGGGGCTGTCGCCATCGAGCGACCGGCGGGCAAAGCGAACTCGTCGACAGGAAGTCAAACATGCATTTGTTATGATCCGCCGCCGTCCGGTCCCTCTGGCGAACATCTCGGTCCACGCTCATGCGCCACCCTGAAGCATCGGCTCTCGAGCCCCCCGCGCGGCCTGCCCGCACGGCGGGCTTCACGCTCATCGAGATCATGGTCGTGGTGGTCATCATCGGCCTGCTCGCCGCGGCGATCGTGCCCCAGGTCGTCGGGCGCGTGGAGGAAGCGCGCATCTCGCGGGCGAAGGAGGACATCGAGGCCATCACCACCGCGCTCACGATGTATCGCATCGACAACTTCCAGTACCCGACCACCGATCAGGGGTTGCAGGCGCTCGTGCAGCAGCCCTCCGACCCCTCGATCAAGCACTGGCGCGCGGGCGGGTACATCCAGCAGGACTCGCTCAAGGACCCCTGGGGCAACGACTACCAGTACGTCTTCCCCGGCACTCACGGCCGCGAGTTCGACCTGTTCTCCTACGGCGCGAACGGGGAGAACGGCGATGAGGGGGGAGACAGCAGCACGGTGGTCGGCAACTGGAACTTGAGCGGCGAGACGACCGGCGCCGGCCCCGCGGGCGGCGGCAGCCACTGATCGATGCGCGCGCCCGAGCCTGCCGTCGCGGTCGCGCCGCCTCCGGCCTCAGGTCGTGAGCCGCCAGTGCCCGCTTAAGCGCGCCGGCCGCCCGCTCGGCGAGGCACGCGTCGCGCCCCGCGCGCGCGGGTTCACGCTCATCGAGATCCTCGTCGTCTGCGTCATCATCGCGATCGTCGCCGCCGGCGCGATCCTCTCGGTCGCGGCGCTCGGCGGGCAGGACCGCGAGCTCGAGACCGAGCGGGACCGGCTCGTGGACCTCATGAACTACGCGCGCGATCAGGCGGCGCTGCAAACGCGCGAGCTCGGCATGTACTTGAGCGAGGACGGCTACCGGTTCCTCGAGTTCGATCCGCGCACGAATCTCTGGACGACTCTCACGGCGGACGACGCCCTGACCGAGCGCGAGCTGCCCGACGGACTGAAGCTCAGCTTGTCGGTCGAGAGTCACGAGGTGGTGCTCGATACGGCGGCTCGGGCCGATGAGATCGCGAAGACGGATGCTGCGGACTACAAGCCGCACATCATGATCTTCTCGAACGGCGATCTCACCTCCTTCGAGCTCACGCTCGAGCGCGAAGGGACCGACCACAGCGCGACGCTCGCGCCGGACGATCAGGGCGAGGTCGAGGTGCTGCGAGCCCCGCAGTCCTCCTCGGGCGCACCGTCGGGAGCCACCTCGTGAGCCGCGCGCGAGGCTTCACGCTCATCGAGGTGCTGGCGGCGCTCGCCATCATCACCATCGGCATGTCGGCGGTGCTCGGCACGCTCGGCTCCTCGGCGAGCACGGCAGGCTACCTGCGCGACAAGACGCTCGCCCAATGGATCGCCCTCAATCAGGTCGCCGAGACGCGCCTCGGCGGCGAGCTGCCGATGACCGGGACGACCGATGGGACGGTCGATTATGCCGGCCGTCACTGGCACTGGCGGCAACAGGTGACCGACGGGGACGCTCCGGGCTTGTACCGCATCGAGGTCTCGGTGCAGGAGGCGGGAACCGCGCAGGGCGATGAGGCGCCCTGGATCGGATCCGCGCTCGGCGTCGCGGGCGATGCGATGGCGCCGCCCCTGTCGAGATCGCTGTACCTCGAGTACTCCCAGTCGGCGTCCGGGTCCGCCACCTCGCTCGGGGGGCCCTGAGTGGCCGCCGCGCGCCTCTGCAGCGCACGGCGAGGCCCGCGGACGCGGTGCGCCCGGGTGCGCCGCGGCTTTACGCTGATCGAGCTACTCGTCGCCCTGTTCATCACGGCCGTCATCTTTGTGATGGGTTATGGGGCGATCAACCAGGCGCTGAAGGATCAGCAATCGCTCAAGGACCAGCAGGCGAGGCTCACGGCGGTGCAGAATGCGATGCGGGTGCTCGTGCAGGACTTCACCCAGCTCACGCCTCGCCCGGTGCGCGATGAGCTCGGCGACAGCTCCCTGCCGTGCCTCATCGGCAGCCCCGGGGGAATCTCCCTCACCGGCGGGCCGGTCGGTGCCGCGGCGTCCGCGGGCTCCCTCACCCTCGGCACGAGCACGGCGGGAATCTCCACCGATCTTGGGGCGTCGGTGAGCCTCGAGAGCTCGAGCAGCGCGGCGAGCTCGAGTGATGCGAGCAGCTCGAGCGGTTCGGAGAGCTCGGAGAGCTCGGAGAGCGCGAGCGGTGCCGCGGGCGGTTTCGCGCAGTCGAGCGGCACGCAGAGCGGGATCGATCTGGTCGCCTTCACCCGCATCGGCTGGGCGAATCCCGCGGGGATCCAGCGTCCCGCCGAGGAGCGCGTCGCGTATCGCCTGGCAAATGGCGTGCTCGAGCGGCTGCACTGGCCGGAGCTCGATGCGGCGGAGGGGACGACTCCGGTCAGCCGCGATCTGCTCGATCATGTGAAGTCCGTCACATTCCGCTACATGACGGACACGCGCCAGTGGACGGACCAATGGCCGCCGGTGAGCAATATTCCTCTCGCGCCGCTCGCGGGCGATCAGACGCTTCGCATGCGGCCGATCGCCGTGGAGGTCACCTTGGAGCTCGAGGATTGGGGCACGATCGTGCGCATCATCGAGGTGCCCACATGAGCCGCCCGCCGGGCCGCGGCCTGCCGCCGGGCCGGATCCCGCCCACGATGCGGGGGCTGCGCGGGCCGCGAC
>JASHTK010000363.1 GCA_030040575.1 Gammaproteobacteria bacterium | reverse complement strand
GGACCAGGTCGGACGGCTCGAGATGCGCTACGACGCCTTCATGGAGGAGTTCTCCTCCATCCTGCAGCGGCATGCGGCGCGCGGTCCGGAGCGGCCGGCGATGAGCGCCGCGCCGCCGCACGGGTCCGGCGCCGGCCTCACGGCGACGGGAGGGGCGCACTGATGGCACAGCTCTCGCGGGGACGGCGGCTGATGGGCGAGATCAACGTCGTGCCCTACATCGATGTGATGCTGGTGCTGCTCATCATCTTCATGGTGACGGCGCCGCTGCTGCAGGAGGGCGTCAAAGTGCAGCTGCCCTCCGCCCCGGCCCGCCCGCTCGATGCGGATCTCACCAAGAACGCCCACCCGCTCGTTCTCTCGATCGACAGCGCGGGACGGCTCTACCTCAATGCCGGCGGCAACCCGAAAGAGGCGCTCGATGAGACGTCGGTCGAGGTTCGCGTCGCCGCGGCGCTGCAGCGCGAGCCCGATCGGCCCGTGCTCCTCAAGGCCGATTACCGCATCTCCTACGGGCAGGTGATGAACGCCATGGTCATCCTGCAGCGCGCGGGCGCGCAGAAAATCGGCTTCGTGAGCCAGCCGGTCGCCTCCGGCCGCGCGAAGCGCGGCGCCTGAGGGGCTGCTCGGGCGCATGCCACAGCTCGAACGCCGCAGCGATCGCTGGGTCTCCGCGGCGCTGTCCGTGGTGCTGCACGGCGCGCTCATCGGTGTCCTCATCTACGGCTGGCTCAGCTTTCGCCGGGAGTCCCGGCCGACGCCGAGCCTCGCGATCAACGCGACGGTCGTCGGCCCGCAGGCCCTGAACGGCTCCGGCGAGCTCGCGAAGCCGACCCCCCGCATCGAGTCGGCCCCGCCGCCGAAGCCGATCCCCCCGCCCCAGGCTCACGCACAGCCCCCGCCGGAGCAGCCGTCGCAAGAGCCGCCGCCCGAGGAGCAGACGGTCCCCACGCCGCCCGACATGGCGGCGCGGCAGGAGGCCGCTCGCAAGGCCGCGGAGGAGGAACGAAACGCCGAGGAGGAGGCCCAACGCAAGAAGCAGGAGCTCGAGGCGCAGGCGGAGGCTGAGCGGAAGGCCAAGGCTGCCAAGGCAGCGGAGGAGGCCAAGAAGGCAGCGCAAGCCAAGGCCGCGCAAGAGGCCAAGGCGCGCGAGCTTGCTGCAGAGCAGCAGCAGCGGGCCGAGGAGGCGAAGGCCCTCGCGCTCAATCCGGCGGATCTCGAGCAGAGCATCGAAGCGGAGGAGAAGGCGATGGCCGCACGCTCGGGCCCGGCGGTTGCGACCTGGGAGCAGCTCATCAAGGCGCGCATCGAGCATGCCTGGATCCGGCCGCCGACGGCACGGCAGGGCATCGACTGCCTCGTCGAGGTGACCGAAGTGCCGGGTGGACAGGTGGTGAACGCGAAGGTCGGCGCCTGCAACGGCGATGCGGCGGTGGTGCAGTCGATCCAGGACGCCGCCTATCGCGCCTCGCCGCTCCCGGCGCCGCCGGATCCGGCGCTCTTCGAGCGCGACTTGCAGATCGAATTCAAGCCCACGGACTGACCGACACTCATGATGCCCTCTCGCAGACCTCTCACGAGCATCGCGGCCGCGCTGCTCGCCGCCGCCTGCGGCTGCGCCGCGCTCAGCGCGCACGCGCAGCTCCGGATCGAGATCACCTCGGGCGTCACGGACCCGATCCACATCGCCGTGGTGCCCTTTGCCGGCGGCGTGCCGGCCGTGCCCACCGCGGGGGCCGACGCCGCGACCATCGTGCAGAACGATCTCGAGGGCACCGGGCGTTTCCGGGCGATGCCCTGGAGCGAGATGAAGGCGAAGCCCTCTGCGGCTTCCCAGGTCGTCATCCCCGACTGGCGCGCGAGCGGCAACGACTACGTGGTCGTCGGGGCGGTCTCGGCGCTGCCGGACAGCGAGCTGGCGGTGGACTTCGAGCTCCTCAACACGCTCACGGGCGAGCAGCTCGCGAGTCAGCGCTTCACCGGGGCGCCGAGCGCGCTGCGCAACGCGGCGCACCGCATCAGCAACGTGATCTACGAGAAGATCCTCGGTGTCCGCGGCGCGTTCGACACCCGCATCGCCTACATCTCCGTCGAGGGCAAGCCGCCCGCGCAGCACTTCGGGCTCGTCGTCGCGGATGCCGACGGGGCGAATGCGCACGTGGTGCTGCAATCGGACGCGCCGATCATGTCGCCGGCCTGGTCTCCGGATGGGACCTGGCTTGCGTACGTCTCGTTCGAGAACAAGCGCTCGACCGTGTACGTCCAGCAGGTGAGCACCGGCCAGCGCCAGCTCGTCTCCGCCCGCGCAGGGATCAACGGCGCGCCCTCCTGGTCACCCGACGGCCGCAAGCTCGCCCTGACGCTCGGAGGCACCGACGGAAACCTCGACGTGTACGTGCTCGATCTGCGCACTCAGCAGCTCACCCGCCTCACGGACGACCCGGCGATCGACACCGAGGCCGTGTGGGCGCCCGATGGGCAGTCGGTCTACTTCACCTCCGACCGCGGGGGCGGCCCGCAGATCTACCAGATCGGGGTGAGCGGCGTCGACCGGCCGCGGCGCATCACGTTCGAGGGCAGCTACAACGCGCACCCCTCCCTCTCCCCCGACGGCACGCAGCTTGCGATGGTCACCGAGGATGGCAGCAGCTTTCGCATCGCGGTGCAGGACCTTGCGAGCGGCACGGTGCGCGACCTCTCGCCTGGCCCGCTCGACAATGCGCCGACCTTCGCGCCGAACGGCGCGATGCTGCTTTACGCCTCGATCGCGGACGGCCAGAGCGTGCTGCAGCGGGCCTCGCTCGATGGACTCACCTCGCAGCGGCTCACCTCGGATCAGGCGGATGTCCGCGATCCGGTGTGGGGGCCGTTTGCGCACCCGTAATTTGTGATAATACGCTCCGTACGATCGGAGGTTACCATGCGTAGAGCCTTGCCCGTTCTCCTCGCCGCCGCAGCGCTGCTGCTTGCAGCCTGCGCGCACAAGCCGACGCAGCCGACGCCCGGATCGGGCACCGCCGTCCCCGGCAACGGCTCGGGCGCCGAGTCCTCCGGCGCCGCGGGCGCGAATTCGAACGAGAGCGCCGGCGCGGGCGGGGGAGGCCAGGAGATCGCCGGCCCCGCTGCGGGGCTGCTCGCCAAGCACGCGATCTACTTCGACTTCGACAGCAGCGAGATCAAGGGCGAGGGGACGGACATCGTTTCCGCCCACGCCAAGTACCTCTCGACGCATCCGGAGCTGCACGTGCGGCTCGAGGGCAACACGGACGAGCGCGGATCGCGCGAGTACAACATCGGGCTCGGCGAGCGGCGCGCCCAGGCGGTGCGCCAGGCGCTGCTGCTGCAGGGTGCGGCCGACTCGCAGATCAGCACGGTGAGCTACGGGGCGGAGCGGCCGGTCGATCCCGGCCACAACGAGGAGGCGTGGGCCAAGAACCGCCGGGTCGATATCGTCTATCTCAAGTGACCGCGCCATGCGCCGAGTGACCCCCTGCGCATCCATACTGGCCACAGCCGCCGTGCTCGCGACGCTCGCCGGCTGCGCGACGACGCCGGAGGACGATCCGGTGCTGCAGGGGAAGCTCAACGATCTCGATGCGCGCACGGCGCGTATCGAGCGGGTCATCTCCAACCAGAGCCTGCTGCAGATGGCGCAGAGCATCAACTCGCTGCAGGCGCAGGTGCGCACGCTCCAGGGGCGCATCGACGAGCTCGAGAACATGAACGAGGCGCTGCGCAAGCAGGAGCGGGCGCTCTATGCCGATCTCGACCACCGCATCGGCGAGCTGAGCGCGGGCGGCGGCGGTGCGGCATCCTCGCCCACCGGCCCCCCTCCGGGCTCGGAACAGGCGGCCTACATGCAGGCGCTCGATGCCCTGAAGAGCGGCAAGTACCCGGATGCGATCGGCGAGCTGCAGCAGTTCCTCAAGACCTATCCGAAGAGCGATCTTGCCGACAACGCCGAGTACTGGCTCGGGGAGACCTACTACGCCTCGGGGGATTTCTCGAGCGCCGCGGATGCGTTCCGGACGCTACTCGGCGCGTGGCCGAGCTCGGGTAGAGCGCCCGACGCCCTGCTGCAGCTCGGCTACTCGCAGTACGAGCTCAAGCAGTATGCCGATGCGCGCGCGACGCTCGCACAAGTCGCCGGGAAGTACCCCGGGAGCAATGCGGCGCAACAGGCCGAGGATCGCCTGCGCCAGATGAGCGCCGGCGAGGGCACCGGATCGGGCGGCGCGCCCGATTCTCACTGAGCCCTCGGGCGGCTGCATGGGCCATGGAGCGCCTGAAGATCACGGAGGTCTTCTACTCGCTGCAGGGTGAGGCCGACACCGTCGGCATCCCAACCGTCTTCGTGCGCCTGACGGGCTGCCCGCTGCGCTGCCAGTACTGCGACACCGCCTACGCCTTCCACGGCGGGCAGTGGTGGACGCAGCAGGAGGTGGTCAGGCGCGTCCAAGAGCTCGGGGGAGGATACGTCTGCGTGACGGGCGGCGAGCCGCTTGCGCAGCCGGGTTGCCTGCCGCTCCTCGCGAGACTCTGCGACGAGGGGCTGCGGGTGTCCCTCGAGACGAGCGGCGCGATGCCGCTCGATGCAGTCGATCCCCGCGTGGTGCGGGTCGTCGATGTGAAGACGCCGGGCTCCGGCGAGGAGCGCCGCAACCGCTACGGAGAGCTCGAGCGCCTGCAGGCGAAGGATCAGGTGAAGTTCGTCATCTGCAGCCGCGAGGACTACGAGTGGAGCCGCGCGAAAGTGCGCGAGCTCGGGCTCCCGGGGCGCTGCGGGGTGCTCTTCTCCCGAGCCACGAGCAGCTTCCGGCTCGGGCGCTTGCGGACTGGATCCTCGAGGACCGGCTGCCCGTCCGCCTGCAGATCCAGCTGCACAAGTACCTCTGGGGCAACGTCCCCGGCAAGTGACGATGAGCGGGCAAAAAGAGTCGGTGGGTGGGCCTTCGAGCCGGGGACGTGCGGTCGCTCTGCTGTCGGGCGGGCTCGACTCCGCCACGACGCTCGCCATCGCACGAGAGCAAGGATTCGAGTGCTTCGCGCTCTCGGTCGAGTATGGGCAGCGGCACGCCGTCGAGCTGCAAGCGGCAGCACAGGTCGCGCAGGCGCTCGGTGCGCGCGAGCACCGCGTGATGCACGTCGACCTCGCCGGCATCGGCGGCTCGGCGCTCACGGACCCCGGCATCGCCGTGCCCGAGGCGCCAACCCGCGG
>JASHTK010000362.1 GCA_030040575.1 Gammaproteobacteria bacterium | reverse complement strand
GACCGCGCCGGCGGGCACGGCGGCGGGCACCGCTGCCACGAGCGACCATCGGCCAGGGCCCGGGCAGGGACCCACACCGGGCTCGGGAGCCCTCGGCGGAACGGTGAGCGCGGTGGACATCGGATGGCGCGACTTCTTCGCCGCGCCGCCGCTGCAGCGGATGATCGCGGCGGCGCTTGCCGACAACCGCGACCTGCGCGTCGCGGTGCTGGATATCGAGCTCGCGCGCTCGGAGTACCTCGTGCAGCGCGCGAACAGCCTGCCTGCGATCGATGCGAGCGCGAGCTACACCAAGGAGAAGCTGCCGCCCGCGGAGTTCGGCTTTCCGATCACGGCGGCCTACTATCAGGTCGGCGTCGCGCTCTCCTCCTTCGAGCTCGACCTGTTCGGGCAGGTGCGCAGCCTCAACCACGCGGCCTTGCAGCGCTACTTCGCCGAGACCGAGGCGCGGCGCAGCGCCGAGCTCAGCCTGATCGCCGAGGTCGCCCAGGGGTACCTCACGCTGATCTCGGACCGCGAGCTGCTGAAGCTCGCGCAGGACACGCTCGAGAGCCAGCAGGCCTCCTACGACATCACGGTGCAGGAGCACCAGCACGGTCAGGTCTCGGGCCTCGACGTCGCGCAGGCCGAAACGACCGTGGAGTCGGCCCGTTCCGATGTGGCGCGGTACCAGGGCAACATCGCCGAGGACATCGATGCGCTCGAGCTGCTGGTTGGAGGTCCGATCGACACCTCGAGGCTCGCGAATGCGCTCGATGACCGCATCTTCGGCATCGCGGCGCTGCCGCCCGAGCTGCCCTCGACGGTGCTGCTGCGGCGGCCCGACGTGCTCGAGGCCGAGCACACGCTGCTCGCCGCCAACGCCGACATCGGCGCGGCACGCGCGGCGTTCTTTCCAGCCATCAACCTCACGGGCAGCGCCGGCAGCGTGAGCCCGCAGTTCTCGAGCCTGTTCGGCGGCGGCACGGGCACCTGGACGTACTCCCCGCAGCTCACCGTGCCCCTCTTTCACGGCGGAGCGCTGCTCGGGAGCCTCGCGGAGGCCAAGGTGAGCCGGGCGATCGCGCTCGCCGAGTACGAGAAGGCGATCCAGACCGCCTTTCGCGAGGTCGCCGACGCGCTCGCGCTCACCGGCACCCTCGAGCGCGAGCGCGAGGCCCAGGAGGCGCTCGTCGGGGCGACCGGCCGCGCGTACGAGCTCTCCCGGCAGCGCTACCGGGCGGGCCGCGACAGCTACCTCGACGTGCTCGACTCGCAGCGCAGCTACTACTCCGCCCAGCAAAGCCTGATCGCGACCGAGCTCGCGCAGCAGGAGAACCGCGTCACGCTCTACAAGGCGCTCGGCGGGGGCTGGCGGGAGCGCTCCCGATGAGCAGCGATACGGGGCCGGCGCCGCACGCGCGCTCGGCGTCGCCTGCGCTCACGCGGGCCGAGCGCCAGCGCGCGCGCATCCTCGATGCCGCCGAGCGCTGCTTCATCGAGCGCGGCTTTCACGCCGCGAGCATGGCGCACATCGCGGCCACCGCGCGCATGAGCCCGGGACTCATCTATCGGTACTTCAGCGCCAAGCACGAGATCGTGCGGGCCATCATCGAGCGCCACCTCGAGACCGAAGGCTACGCGGCCATGCAGAGCCTCAACAGCCGCGAGGATTTCTGCGCCCGCATGCTCGAGGCGTTCGAGCACTGGCGGCGGCGCGACGACCCGAGCATGAGCGCCGCGCTGATCCTCGACCTCACCGCGGAGGCGGCCCGCGACCCGCAGATCCTCGACATTGTGCGCGGCAAGGATCAGATCATCGGCAAGGAGCTCGCGGTCGCCATCCAGCGCGCGGCGCGCAAGGAGGGTGCGCGGCTCTCCACCGAGGCGGCCTGGGGGCGTGCCATGATGCTGCAATGTCTCTACGAAGGCCTCGCGTTCCGCGTGGTGCGGACGCCGGAACTGAGCGCCTCGGCGCTGCGGCCGCTGCTCGAGAAGGTCATCGCCGCCCTCACGACATGAGGTGGCGTGTCGCCGGGTTACCCGCCGTCCTCGCGCTTGCCGCTGCGCTCACGGGGCCGGCCGCCGTCGCGCAGCGCGCCGCCCAGCACTGGACGGGCAGCTGGGCGGCCTCCGAGCAGGCGCCCGAGCCCGCCGACGCGCTTCCCACCGCAGACCTCACCGGCGCGACGCTCCGTCAGGTGGTGCGTGTGTCGCTCGGCGGCCGCGTGTGGCGGGTTCGCTTCTCGAACGTCTTCGGCACCGGAGCGCTCCACATCGCCGCCGCGCACATCGCGCGCCCGGCCGGGGCGGGCGGCATCGATCCGGCGAGCGACACCCCGCTCGGCTTTTCCGGCCGGCCCGACGTGACGATTCCGGCGGGCGCGGAGCATTTCTCCGATCCGGTGCGCTTTGCCGCCCCGGCGCTCGCGGATCTGGCGATCACGATCTATCTCGATCGACCGCCCCCCGGCGAGACGAGCCATCCGGGCTCGCGCGCCACGACCTACGTCGTGCGCGGCGAGGCGGTGAGTGCGGCCGCGCTCGCCCATCCGCTGCAGGTCGATCATTGGTTCGAGATCTCCGGCGTCGATGTGGCGGCATCGGCCGGGGCGCGCGCCGTCGTCGCCCTCGGCGACTCGATCACCGACGGCCGTGGCGCCGTCACCAACGGGAACACACGCTGGACGGATTTCCTCGCCCGCGATCTTCAGGCCCATCGAGGCACCCGCGAGGTCGCCGTGCTCAACGAGGGCATCGGCGGCAACCGACTCCTCAGCGAGGCGGGCGGTCCCGATGCGCTCGCGCGCTTCAATCGCGACGTGCTCGCACAGTCGGGCGTGCGCTATTTGATCGTGCTCGAGGGCATCAACGACTTGGGCGCGCTCACGCGCGCGGGCGAGGTGCCGCAAGCCGAGCACGCCGCGCTCGTCCGCCGCATCCTCGCGGCCTACGGGCAGATCATCGAGCGCGCGCACGCGCACGGCATCGAAGTCTACGGGGCGACCCTCCTGCCGGACGGGGGCAACGCCTATTACCATCCCGATGCGCGCAGCGCGGCCGACCGAGCGGCCGTCAACGAATGGATCCGCGCGCCGGGCCACTTCGATGCGGTGATCGATTTCGATCGAGTCACGCGCGATCCGTCCGCAGCCGACCGGCTGGCTGCCGCCGCAGACTCGGGCGACCACCTCCACCCAGGCCCCGCGGGCTACCGGGCGATGGCGGACGGCATTCCGCTTGCGCTCTTCGAGCCGGGACGAGCCCGGCATGCCGCATCGCACCATGGCGCTCGCGCAGGCTCGTCGGGCGCGGCGCGATCGAGGGCTGCCGGAGCGCAACATATTGACAAATCGGCGGTCATTGACAAAGCCGCAGCCGACCCGGTATCACCCCGGTCATGAAGGCCCGATGGCGTGCGACCTGCGCGCTCGGAGCGCTCGCCGCGCTCGGAGCGCTCGCGGCGTGCCTCGCGGGACTTGCGGGCTGCTCGGTCGGTGAGGCTCGATCGACCTGGGACCCGAGAGCCGCTGCCGCGTACCTCGACCAGCGCGAGGCCTGGTGGAGGCAGTGGCAGGGATCAGCTCGCGATCACGGAACCTTCTGCATCTCCTGCCACTCCTCATTACCGTATGCCCTCGCCCGCGTCCGCCTCGATGAGAGGCTCGCGGGGGCGACGCCGAGCCCGGAGGAGCTCGCTCTGACGCGCGACGTGCTCGCGCGCGTGCGGCTGTGGAGCGAGACGCAGCCGTACTACACCGATCAGCATTTCGGCCCGAGCAAGTCCGCCGAGTCCCGCGGCACGGAGGCGGTTCTCGATGCGCTCATCCTCGCGAACGCCGATGCGCGCACCGGCCACGTGAGCCCCGAGACACGCGCCGCGTTCGATCACCTGTGGGCTCTGCAGGTGACGGCCGGCGAGGCGGCGGGCGCTTGGTCCTGGCTCAACTTCGGCCTGCAGCCCTGGGAGGTCGAGGGCGCCCGGTACTACGGCGCCGCCCTCGCCGCGCTCGCCGTCGGGATCGCGCCGGAGGATTACCGCTCGACTCCCGCCATCGAGGTGCCGCTGCAGAGACTTCGTGAGTATCTCGATCGGCACTACGGCGCGCAGCCCCTGCATCAGCGGCTCGCCCTGCTGTGGGCGTCGACGGCCCTGCCGGGACTCGTCGCTCCCGCGCGGCAGCAGCAGATCATTGCGCAGGCGCTGCGCGCGCAGAATGGCGATGGCGGCTGGAGCCTCTACGCGCTCGCTCCGAGCCAGCGGCGGGGCCGGAGAATCCTCCGCCTGTGGAGCGATGGGTATGCGACCGGCTTCGTGACGCTCGTGCTGGAGCAGGCGGGCGTGCCGCGCGCGAATCCGCAGCTGCAGCGCGGGCTCGCGTGGCTGCTCGCCAACCAGCGCCTGCCGCAGGGCCGCTGGGCCACCTCCTCGATCAACCAGTGGCACAGCCCCGCCAATCCGGTGAGCCTGTTCATGAGCGATGCGGCGACCGCTTACGCGGTGCTCGCGCTCACGGAGCCGAGCGCAGGGCCACCCAAGGCCCTGCTGCAAGCGCGGCGCTAGCGCGGAGGCGCGGGCGGATCAGGATCCCGGCGGGCGTGCCGGCGGCAGCGCCCGCTTGTAGGCGCTCGCGAATGCCTCGACGAAGGTGTGCGGCAACTGGTCGGGCGGCATCTCGGTGAGACTGCGGTAGAACTCGACGAAGAGCGCCCAGTTGCGCGCATCGCCGCTGCCCGACGCCTTGCCGCGCCGTGCGGCCCGCTGGAAGCGGGCTTCGAGCTCGGCCGGATCGAACCGGTCGATGAACTCGACGAAGGCGGTCCGGAACGCCTGCGCGGTCGCGCGCTCGTGAGCCTTCGCCCGCTCCATGGCGTCCCGGATCCACTGGACCGCATCGAGCCTGCGGCTCTCGGCTTGCGAGAGCACCTCGATCAGCAGCTCCTCGACGGCCGAGCGAACGAGCGACGGCCGCGGATCCTCCGGATCGGCGGCCGGCGCGATGTGGAAGCGGCTGCGCAGCTCATCGCGCGCCCGCTCGAGGTCCTTCAGGCCGACGAGCGCCTCGCGCAGCAGCCGCCCGACGAGGTGCAGCAAGCGCTGCTGCGCCTCGCCCGCCGGCAAGCGATCGATCTCGATGCCCGCCCCGCGGCAGAACGCCTGCAGGCCCGTCTGCACCTCGGGCGGGACCGGAACGCTCGAGCCGCGCGCGTCGCGAGCTCTGGTCGCGGCCCGGGCGAGCCGCTCGATGCGCTGGGCGAGCTGCCCGTCGTCGGCGTCGACGGTGCCTGAGGCCGCGGCGTCCGCATCCGAATCCGGGCGGGCCGCCTCGGGCGCGGGGCGCA
>JASHTK010000361.1 GCA_030040575.1 Gammaproteobacteria bacterium | reverse complement strand
GTCGTGATCAACGGCATGCCGGTCCTCTCGGTCTGCGATACGCCGTTTCACGGCATGGACGCCGTGCTCAAGCGTGCGACCGATATCGTGTTCGGAGTCGCGGCCCTCGCCATCGCCGCTCCCGTGATGGCGCTCATTGCCCTCGGCGTCAAGCTCTCGTCGGAAGGACCGATTCTCTTCCGCCAGCGCCGCTACGGCCTCAATGGCGAGGAGATCATCGTCTACAAGTTCCGCAGCATGACGGTCTGCGAGGACGGTCCGACGGTCGCTCAGGCAACCCGGCAGGACCTGCGGGTAACCCCGCTCGGACGGATCCTGCGCAAGACCTCGCTCGATGAGCTGCCGCAGCTTCTCAACGTGATCCAGGGCAAGATGAGCGTCGTGGGTCCGAGACCCCACGCGGTGGCTCACAACGAGCTGTATCGCAAGCTCATCAACGGCTACATGATCCGCCACAAGGTCCGGCCGGGGATCACGGGGCTCGCCCAGGTGAATGGCCTGCGCGGGGAGACCGAGACCGTCGAGAAGATGCGCGAGCGCGTGCAGTACGACCTCGAGTACTTGAGCCACTGGTCGCCCTGGCTCGACTTCAAGATCATCCTGAAGACACTCGGCGTGCTCTGGCACGACCGTAACGCCTACTGAGTCCGGGGGCTATCGGGGCTCGGGGCGCCGGCCCCTTTCCTTCGGACTCAGCTCGGGCGCTCCTCCGCCGTGGCGGCCCCCTTGCCAAACTGCGCCGCCTTGATGTGGTGCTTCTCGAGCAGGTCGTAGAGCGTCGGACGCGTGACGCCGAGCAGCTCGGCGGCGCGCGACAGGTTGCCCTTCGCCATCGCAAGCGCCTGCCGGACCGCGTGGACCTCGGCGCGCTGGCGCGCCATCCGCAGGTTCAGGTACTCGACGTCCTCTCCGGGATCCTGCAGTCCAAGATCGCTCGCGGTGACGACGGCGCCGTCGGCCATGATCACGGCGCCCTTGATGCGGTTCTCGAGCTCGCGGACATTTCCAGGCCAGCGATGCGCCTGGACGGCGCGGATGGCATCCGGCGCGAGCCCGCGCGACGGCTTGCCGAAGCGCTCGGCCATCTGCTGCAGCAGGAACTGCGCGAGCAGCAGGCAGTCGCCCTGGCGATCCCGCAGCGGCGGAACCTTGATCGTGACCTCGCTGATGCGATAGTACAGGTCCTCGCGGAAGCCACCCGCCGCGATCAGGGCATCGAGATTGCGGTTGGTGGCGCAGAGGATCCTCAAGTCAAGCGCGACCGGCTCGCGGCCGCCGATGCGCTCGACCGTGCGCTCCTGCAGCACGCGCAACAGCTTCGCCTGCAGCGATGCGGGCATCTCCCCGATCTCATCGAGAAAGACGGTGCCGCCGCTCGCCAGCTCGAGCT
Organism: Gammaproteobacteria bacterium; assembly: GCA_030040575.1. Lineage (GTDB taxonomy): Bacteria > Pseudomonadota > Gammaproteobacteria > Steroidobacterales > Steroidobacteraceae > JASHUC01. The sequence continues at coordinate 2,467 of JASHTK010000361.1, read as the reverse complement.
TGCCGAGCGTCCGCTTCGCCGCGCCCGTGAAAGCCCCCTTCTCGTAGCCGAACAGCTCGCTCTCGAGCAGGGTGTCGGGGATCGCGGCGCAGTTGATGGCGACGAACGGCTGGTGCGAGCGTCCGGACAGACGATGCAGGGCCCGAGCGAGCAGCTCCTTGCCCGTGCCGCTGTCTCCGAGGATGAGCACCGTCGCGCTCGTCGGCGCCACCTTCTCGACCGAGCGGCACAGCCCGCGCATCGCATCGCTCACCCCGATGATCCCCTCGAGCGCCATGTTCCCGGTCTGCTCGCGCAGCCGTCCGTTCTCCTCCTCGAGCTCGCGGATACGGAACGCCCTGCGCACCACGATCGAGAGCACCGCGGCATTGAGCGGCTTGTGGTAGAAGTCCGTCGCGCCGAGGCCGACGGCCTGCACCGTGAGGTCCCGGCCGTCCTGCTCCGTCATCGCGATGATCTTGGTGTCGGGGGCGAGGTTCAGAATCTGCCGCAGCAGCTCGAGGCTCTGCGAGGCGACCGCCGCATCCCGCGCACCGAGATCGAACAGCACCACGTCCGGCTCGACGCGCCGGATGAGCGCCAGCGTCTGCTCGGAGGCCTCGCTGCAGACCACGTCGAGGTCCGAGAAGATCTGTTCGAGCTCCCGTCGCAGCGCGCGGTCGTTCTCGAGGATGAGGAGCTTGCGGCGCTCGGCCGTGGCGCCCGTCGAGCTTTGCGCGCGGGTATCGGCCGGCACGCTCATGACACTCGCTCCAGGGCAGCAGGCCTCATCGTGCGTCCTTCGAGAGAGGGATCACCTCGGCTCGACGCCCGACGACTGCTCTGCAGACCCGTAATTCGAATGGCCGTAGTAATAGCCGTCCCCCCTCCGGACTGGAGCCTGATTGAGGACGAGCCCCTGGAGCTTCTTCGGATCGACATGCCCGAGCGCATCGAGCACCGCCTGACGCGGCGTCTGCCCGGCCCGCACCACCAGCACGATCTGTCCGGGGATCCGCACGAGCGCACGAGCCTCGCTCGAGGCGAGCAGCGGCGAGGAGTCAAGGAGCACCAGGCGCCGCGGATTGCGCTGGGCCATCCGTGCAGCGATCTGGGCCATGCGGGTGCTCGCGAGCAGCTCGGTCGCGTTCTCGACGGACCTGCCTGCCGGAAGAATATCGAGTCCACGGACATCGGTGCGCACGATGAGCGATTCCGCATCGAGTGACTCGTTGGCCAGTGCATCCATCAGTCCGGGCGCACTGGACAGGCCGAAGACGCGGCTCGCCTGCGCCCTCGGTACATCGGCATCGACGAGCAGAAGCGAGATATCGCGCTCGCGCGCCATGCTGAGCGCGAGATTGACCGCGGTGAACGTCTTGCCGTCGCCCGGAATGGCGCTCGAGATGAGGATGAGCCGCATGTCGGCCGGACTGTTCGCGGCGAGCGCCTTCTCGATGAGTGGACGCTTGATCTGACGATAGTGATCGGCAAAGCGGCGGCTCTGATCCTCCGCCGGCAGATATCCTGCGGCGCGCACGGCCGTCCAATCGATTGCGACGTGCTTCGGCTCCGCCTCGGGGGTGGACGGCGAGCCGCTGGCCGCGGCGCGTGCGCTCGCATCGGCCGGGGCAGCCGGCAATCCGGCGTTGCGCCGCACCTTCTCGAGCGCGCTCTCGATGAGGCTCATGTGTGCACCAGGTGCCTCAGGACCGAGCCGCTTAGCCTGAAGCCCGCGTGGCTGAGGAGGAGCATCGCGGCAAAGGCGAGCACGAGGCAGGCGGCGGCGACCGCGACCCGAACGGCGTCACGGCGAAAGGCGAGGCGCGTACGCTCCGGAAAGGCGCTGCTCACGACGCCTAGCACTTTCGCTCCGGTCATGCGCCCAAGTCCGCTCGCCGAGCAGACGACGGGGTGCAGTTGATCCAACCCGTAAGCAAGCGCTCCACCGGCCGCGAGCGCGGCGATGAGCACGGCGGCGAGAAAGATCGTCCGCCGCGGCCACACCGGCGCGAAATCCGCCGTCGGAGGCTGCACGATCTCGAAGCGCACGGATCCGGCATTGTCGGCCCGCTCGCCGAGGCGCGCCTTCTCGTAGTTCTGCAGCAGTGCGTTGTATTCCTTCGTGTTCGAGTCGTAGTCGCGGGTGAGCTGGGCATACTCCGCCTCGACCTGCGGGGCGCTGTCGAGGAGCTTGCGCAGGTCCGCGGCCTTCGCCCGGTGCTGAGCGAGGTCAATGTTGAGGTCGGCCATGTCGAGATCCGTCTGGCTCAGCTCCTGCTCGATGCCCTCGTAGACCGGATTGGTGCTCGCGCCGGTGATCGCCGCGGCCCCGGCGTCCCCGCGCTTCAGGCTCTCGAGCTCCGCGGCGCGGCGTGCTTTCAGCTCGTTGAGCTCCTGCATGGCGGCAATCACGTCCGGATGCTTGTCGGTGAACCGCAGCCGCAGGTCATCGAGCCGCGCCTGCGTCTGGGCGATGAGTGCGTTG
>JASHTK010000006.1 GCA_030040575.1 Gammaproteobacteria bacterium | reverse complement strand
CGTCATGCGCATGGGAACCCCGTCTCGTGCTCTCGATGGCCCGCTCACTGGAACTCGGTCTGCCCCTGGTCGTTGACCGGATTGCGATTGTTCTCCTCGCACACGAACTCGAGGAGATTGTCCGTGCGCGAGCGGCGGTACGTGTAGGCCGAGTGCCACGGCTTCGCGAGCGCGAGCGGATCCTCGACGGTCATCTCATCGATGAGCGTATCGGGGTCGCCCTTCATCAAGTGGATGCGCTCGACGATGTGCATCTGGTCGCTGTGCTCCATGCCCATGCCAAGCGCGGTGACCGTCTTAAAGCCGATGCTGTCGACCACGAGCGTCCCGCCCTCCCACCGTCCGATCGAGTTGCCGTAGAACGTCGGGTCGAGATCGTCCGCGTCCGGGTGGTTGCGTCCGTCCGTGAAGATGTTGCGCCACTGCATCCACGCCTCGAAGTGCACGGTGACCCGTCCGGGCGTGAAGAGGAACTCGATCGGATACTGCCCAACGCCCATGATCCCCGGCATGCCGGGCGGCTGGCAGTACGAGGCGTAGTGCGGCACGTTGCCGTGCGTCGCTTTGACTTGCTGCGCCCAGTGCTGATAGTCGGCGAGATACTTGCCCTTGAGCTCCGGCTGCTCGCGCCGCGCGCCGGCAGGCGGCGGAAAGTTGAGATACCAGATCCCGCCCCAGTCCGGCAGGGCGTTGAGGGCCGCGTAGCGGCCCTTCGGAAAGGCCGCCGGGGGAGCTTGCTCCGAGCGACTCGTCGCGGAGTCCGCGGAGGCGACCGCCGCGCACCCGACGCTCACGATCGCCGCCGCGAGCAGGTTACGGAGTTTCATCGGTGCTCCTACTGTTCCTCGTGAGGAAGGGGTGCGAGTATAAGTCGAATCGAAACCGGAGGGTCCGCCCGGTGGCGGCCCGGCGGGCCGGCGGTGACCGGCGCTTGACATGTCATCGGCGACACCGTACATCAGCCCTCTTAAGGAACGCGCCGGAGTGAATCATCGATGAGAACCGGACTGGCTGCATGCCTTGCCGCCGCGGCGCTCGCCTCGAGCGTCCCCTGCCTCGCCCACCACTCCTTCGCGATGTTCGATCAGTCGAAGGAGCTGCCGCTCACGGGGACGGTCCAGGACTTCCAGTGGACGAATCCACATGCCTACATCGACATCGACGTGCCGAACCCGGGCGGCGGCGTGGACCTGTGGAAGGTCGAGCTCAACAGCCCGAACAACCTCGAGCGCCAGGGCTGGCACATGCACACGATCCGCTCCGGCGACCGGGTGACCGTCGTCATCAATCCTCTGCGCGACGGAGCGAAGGGCGGGCTGTTCGTGTCGGTGAAGCTGCCAAGCGGCAGAGTACTGCTCGACCCGACCCGCAGGCGGGGCGGACCCATCAACGTGCCTCAGGTACACTGACGCCCCGCCTCCGCGGGGATCGCCCGGCCGAGGCCGCGCGGCTCCGAGCCGCCGACGACTGGCCTGGATCTTCGAGGAGTCCCTCCATGCGCGCTCAACGGGTTCCTGCTCGCGTGATGGCCGCGGCGAGCTGCGATCGGACCTGCCTCGAGGGCTTCGTGGACCGGTATCTCGATGCCCTCCTGGCACACGATCCGGGGCGACTCCCCGTCACGCGCGAGGTGCGCTTCACCGAGAACGGCCAGCAGCTCGCGCTGCATCTTGCCATCCGCGATCACCGCATCGCCGAGATCGAGACGCTCGTGTCGCGGCTCGATTTGGTGCGCATCGCGAACCTCTACTTCTCCGGCATGCAGCAGAACGACGGCAAGGGCGTCTACCCCTTCGCGAAGGACTGCAACCGCATCGAGAACGGCACCTTCACGACGGACATGCCGACCCCACGCGGGCAGACCCGCCCCGATCCGCGGACCGCGCGCATGTACTCCGCCCAGTGGAGCTGCCTCGAGCAGTTCCAGTCGGGCCTCATCCGCTTCGTGACGCGGATCCGGGATAGAAGGTTCGTCGCCGTCGATCCGCAACGGGGCATCGTCTTTGCGTTCGGCTTCTTCGATCACTCGGCGGGTGCGACTCGCACGTTCCAGACGCCCGACGGCCGCACCGTGACCGCCGGACCCCAGCAGCCCTGGACGTGGGAGATCGCCGAGGTGTTCCAGATCCGCCGCTCGAGGATCCACCAGATCATGGCCATCATGAACCACGTCGAGTACGGCATGAGCTCCGGCTGGAGCACCTGGGAGGACGGCCTCTCGAGCCGCGCCCGCTACCTCGGGCCGACCTTCTAGGAATGCGCCTCGCCGCGGCCTTGCTCGCTCTCGGCCTGGTCCTCGCGCTTCCGCTGCCCGCCGCAGAGCGCACCGCGGCCGCACGCGACGCCGCCGACCGGCTCGATATCGGCCTCACCGGCACGGGAGCACTCATTGAGGGCACCGTCGTCCCCGCAGCACCCGGCGCCTCCGCAACCGTGGTCGTACTCGGGGGCTTGAGCGGCAATGACGCGAGCGTCGCGGTCGTCCGCGGGGCCCTCCGGTCGTACCGGCGCGTGACCCGCCGCCGCCGCGCATTCGAGCTCATCGTCATTCCCCTCGCGAACCGCGACGGCGCGCCGCTGCAATTCCCTCCGCAGGGGACCGCATACCGCGATCATCCCGAGTCGTACGCGCTCTGGCGCTGGATCGGGATTCGCGCGCCGGATCTCGTGCTCATCGCCGGACGCGATGAGGCGGGGCTTGCCCAAGCGCTCTCGAGCCAAGCGGTCGCCGAGGTGGGCCGCATCCCCGCACGCGACGGATTCGCGTCCGGCGAGCTCAGCGCGATCTCCCGCGAGCCGCTTGCCCCCTCCGAGGCGCATCGCGAGATCGACCGCCGGCTCGCCCGCACACCCCTCGATCTCGCGCGCGAGCTCGCCCCCGAATTCGGGCACGACTTCAGCGAGCCGATCTACATCAATGCGATCGCCCTCATCGCCCAGCTGCGCCTCGGCCACACAGGCGAGGTCGAGCGGCTCGTCGAGCCGTATGTCAACGGCGCGCGTAACAGCCTCGAGCGGCCGAGCTCCCTCGTCTTCGCCGGCCACCTGCTGTTCGGCGAGCTCGCCAAGCGGACCGGGGACCCGCGGTACACCGCGCGCGTCGTCGCCGCGGCCGATTTCGGCTTCGAGGCCGATGGGCGGATGAAGGAAGCCATGCCCTTCCACAACGGGTTCAGCGACTCGCTCTTCATGGGCACCGACATCCTGGTGCAGGCGGGCGCGCTCACGGGCGAGCGCCGGTACTTCGACATGGCCGCGCGCCACATCGCCTTCATGCAAAAGCTCGATCTGCGGCCCGATGGGCTTTACCGGCACCACCCCGGGACCGATGTCGCCTGGGGGCGAGGCAACGCATTCGCCGCGATCGGCTACGCCCTCGCGCTCGCGGATTTTCCTGCCGATCACCCGGCCTTCCCGCGGCTGCTGCGCGCGTACCGATCGCTCATGGCAAGACTGCTCGCGTTCCAGGAGCCCGACGGCACCTGGCGCAACGTCATCGACACCCCCGGCGCCTACCGCGAGTTCTCCGCCACGGCGATGATCGCGTTCGCGATGCGGCGCGGCATCGAGCGGGGCTGGCTGTCGAGGCGGCGGTACGAGCCCGCGGTGGAGCGCGCCTGGCGGGCGGTCCTCGCGCGCGTCGGACCGCACGGCCGGCTTGTCAACGTCTGCGAGTCCACGGCGCGCGCGAGCACTCTCCAGGACTATCTCGACCGGGCCGCGCTCCTCGGGCCGGACCCGCGCGGCGGTGCGATGGCGCTGCTGCTCGCGACGGAGCTCGCCGGGCTCAAGTAGCGCGGCTCGTCGTGACGGCGCGCCTCATCGTTACGGCGCGGCTCGCGTCGGGCCCGGCCGGGACTCGCCCGAGCCGTCGCTCCGCGTCCCGACGGCGATCTCGCCCGCGATGATCGCGTTGCGAAACTGCGCGAACAGATCCGCGAGGGCGTTCGGCGTGTGCGGCATCATGATGGTGCTGCTGCGGTTGGTGCCCGCCACCTCCTTCATCATGTCGAAGTACTGCGTGAGCAGCACGAGCGCCATGGCATCCTGCGCGCTCGCCCCTTCGATCGCCTCGGAGAACTTGCTGATCGACTCGCGCAGCCCATCGACGATCGCCTTGCGCTGATTGGCGATGCCCTCGCCCTGCAGGCGCTTCGATTCCGCCTCGGCCTCGGCCTTCTTGACGAGCAGCATCTTCTCCGTCTCCGCGCGCGATACCGTCGCCTCGCGCTCGCGCGCCGCGGCGTTGATATCGTTCATCGCCGACTTCACCTTGGTGTCGGGAACGATGTCCGTGATCAGCGCCTTCACGATCCCGTAGCCGAACTCCTTCATCGAGCCGTCGAGGCTCGTCTCGACGTCCACGGCGATCTGTGCCTGCTGCTCGAACGTCTGATCGAGCGTCAGCTTCGGCACGTGGCCGAGAATGACGTTGTACACGAAGGATTCGATCTGCTTGATCGGATCGGAGAGCTTGTAGAAGGCCTCGTAGATCTTGTCCGGGCTCACCCGGTACTGCACGGAGATCGGGATCTGCACGAAGACATTGTCCTTGGTCTTGGTCTCGACCTTCACGTCGAGCTGTTGAACCTGCAGGCTCAAGGTGCTGACGAGCGATTCGAGGTAGGGGATCTTGAAGTTCAGGCCCGGCGAGGCGACGCGCGAGAACTTGCCGAGGCGCTGGATGATCCCCGCGTGGGCCGTCTGCACGGTGAAGAAGGAGCCGAGCAACAGCGAGAGCACAAAGAGCGCAACGACGATCACCAGGCCGATCACGATTCCGGTCATACTGCCTCCCCCCGATCGAGCGGGCCGCGAGTGCCTCGCGGCAAGTATAGGCGGCATCCGGGCGCTGCTGTATTCTGCGGCTCCGGATTGTCGGAAAGCCCGCCGGGCGGCGCGCCCGCCGCGCGGCGCCATGCCTCTGGAGCGATCATGCGAACGCCGATCCCCACCAAGCCGACTGCGTGCTGGGCGGCAGTGCCGCTCGCCTGCGGAGCGCTCCTGCTGCTCGTGCCCTCCCTCGCGTCGCTCGCCGCCGGCTCGACCATGAAGGCGGCGGTGCTGAGCGGGGGCGAGATCAAGGTCGAGTCCGTGCCCGTACCCGAGCCCGGCGCGGGCGAGGTTCGCATCGCGATCCGCGCGGCGGGCGTGAATCCCGCCGACTGGAAGATGGCTCGGATGGCGGGCCGCATGGGCCCGGCGCCGATCCTCGGCCTCGATGCCTCGGGCATCATCGATGCGCTCGGCCCCTCGGTCACCGGCTGGACGCGGGGCGAGGCCGTGATCGCCCTCACGCGCCCACCCCACGGCTCGTACGCGCAGTACGCCGTCGTCCCGGTCGCCTTCATCGCGCGCAAGCCGCGCACGCTCACCTTTGCGCAGGCCGCCGGGATCCCGGTCGCCGCCATCACCGCGTGGCGCTCGCTCATCGACGTGGCGAACCTGCAAAGCGGCGAGCGCGTGCTGATCGACGGCGGCGCCGGAGGAGTCGGCTCGGCGGCCGTGCAGATCGCGAAGTCCCGCGGCGCGTATGTCATCGCGACCGCCTCCGGCCGCAACGAGCGGTTCCTGCGCTCCATCGGCGCCGACGAGGTGATCGACTACACCCAGGGTCCGTTCGAGCAGCACGTGAAGGACGTGGACGTGGTGCTCGATACGGTGAACCCCGACGATGGCCTGCGCGCGATGGCAACGCTCAAGCCTGGCGGGATCCTCGTCTCGATCGTCGGACGCATGGCACAGGATCGCTGTGCCGCCGCACGAATCCGCTGCGCCATCCCCGGCTCGAGCGGCGGCCAGCCGGCGACGCCCTATCTCGATCAGGTGGTCGCACTCGCAAACGCCGGAAAGTATCGGGTGAACGTCGAGCGGGCGTTTCACCTGAGCGACGCGGCGGAGGCTTGGCGGCTCGGCGAGCAGGGACACACCCGCGGCAAGCTCGTTCTCTCGATCCCTCGCTGAGGACCGGCCGGCGCATCCGGCGAGCGGCGTCGATGCGGTAACCATAAGGCCGGTGCGCCCGCGGCGCCTCGCGGGCCGGCCTGCAACTTTTCCCCCCGAGCCGTGTTCTTCAGCCCGGAAGCTGACACGCCAGTGCAACCGGAAAGCTCGAGGCCGGCCGATTCTCGCGAGTTCACGGAATTCATGCGCGCCCATCAAGACAGGGTCTTCACGACGATCGTCCGCCTCACCGCGGATGAGGCCCAGGCGGAGGACCTCGCCCAGGAGGTATTCCTCAAGGCCTACGAGCGCTTCGAGCGACTGCGAGCGAACCCCGCGGCCGGGGGGTGGCTGAAGACGGTCGCGACGAACCTCACCCTCAATCACCTCTCCCGCTACCGCAACCGGTGGCGATTGTTCTCGGAGGTGTTCGGCGGCGCGCCCAGTGACGCACCGCTCGAGCCGACCGCAGCGGGCGTCGCGGCGCTCGACGACCTCCTCGCCCACACCGAGGCCGACGAGCGCCAAGGCCTCGTCAACCGCGCGCTCGCGGCGCTGCCGGCCCATCAGCGCGTGCCCCTGGTGCTCTTCCACTTCGAGGAGATGAGCTACCAGGACATCGCGGCGCGGCTCCGCGTCTCGCTCGCGAAGCTGAAGACCGACAT
>JASHTK010000360.1 GCA_030040575.1 Gammaproteobacteria bacterium | reverse complement strand
CCCGCAGCGTGTACGAGTTGAAATCGCAGTACGGACACTTGCGCACGCACCACGGAAAGTGCACGTAGAGCGCGAGCGGAGGCCGCGCGAGGGGCGGCGGCGCTTCGCGGCGCAGCGGCGGTGAGGGCGGGACGGCGGACATCTCGAAGCCATCCATGCCGCCGCAGCGCGGCGGAGTCAAGCCTCACGCCCCAGCGCGGGGTCGAAGCAAGGACAGGAGCGAGGAGAGGGCGAGCGCGCGGTGGCTCACCGCGCTCTTCTCCCGAGGCTCGAGCTCGGCCGCGGTGCGCTCGCCGCCTCGCGGCAGGAAGATCGGGTCGTAGCCGAAGCCCCCGTGACCCCGCGGGGCCGTCGCGATCCGGCCCTCCCAGCAGCCCTCCGCGAGGATCGGATGAGGGTCGGCGGCCTCGAGCACGTAGGCGATGACGCACCGGTAGCGCGCGGTCCGGCGCTCGGGCGGAACGCCCCGCAGCGCCGCGAGTAGCTTCTCGAGGTTCCCTCGGTCCGTCGCGTGCTCGCCGGCGTAGCGCGCCGACCACACTCCGGGGCGGCCATCGAGCGCGTCCACCTCGAGGCCCGAGTCGTCCGCGAGCGCCGGGAGCCGCGCGGCACGCGCCGCATGGCGCGCCTTGAGCAGCGCGTTCTCCGCGAAGGTCGTGCCCGTCTCGGCCGCAGGCTCGATGCCGAGCGTCCCCTGCGGCACGAGCTCCCAGCCGAGCGGGGCGAGGAGCGCATCGAGCTCGCGGAGCTTGCCGGCGTTCCCGCTCGCGAGAACGACCCTCACGGCGCCGAGTAGAGCGCCTGCGCCTGCACCGCGAACAGCCGGCCGACTCCGGCCGCGGCGAGATCGAGCAGCGCGTCGAGCTCGTGGCGCCGGAAGGCGTGGCCCTCGGCCGTTCCCTGCACCTCGACGAAGGCCCCGCCGTTGTTCATGACGACGTTCATGTCCGTCTCGGCCTCGGAGTCCTCGGCGTAATCGAGGTCGAGCACGGGCACCCCATCGAAGATCCCGACGGAGACCGCCGCGACCTGCCCATGAATCGGATTCGCCGGCAGGCTCCCGCGGCGGGCGAGCGCCTCGCAAGCCTCCGCGAGGGCCACGTAGCCTCCGGTGATCGATGCGGTGCGGGTGCCGCCGTCGGCCTGCAGCACGTCGCAGTCGATCGTGAGCGTGCGCTCCCCGAGCGCCTGCAGATCGACCACCGCGCGCAGCGAGCGGCCGATCAGCCGCTGGATCTCCTGGGTGCGCCCGCTCTGCTTGCCGCGCGCCGCCTCGCGCGCGGAGCGCGTGTGCGTCGAGCGCGGCAGCATCCCGTACTCCGCAGTCACCCACCCCTTGCCCTTGCCCCGCAAGAATCCCGGCACGAGGTCCTCCACGCTCGCCGTGCAGAGCACCCGGGTGTCGCCGAACTCGACGAGCGCCGACCCCTCCGCGTGCTTGGCGACGCCCCGGGTGAGGCGCACCGCCCGCAGCTCATCGGGCGCACGGCCGCTCGGCCTCGGGCGGCTCACCGCCCGCACCAGCGCAACGCCGCGGCGGAGGTGTTGTCGCTCCCCGGGCCGTTGTTCGCGACCGCGCCCTGGCAGATCGAGGCGAGCGTCTCGCGCAGCGGCTGGCCCTGGGTGGTGAGCCGCGCGATCTCGCCCTCGGGCGCGCCGCTCCACAGCCCGTCGGTGCACAGGAGCAGCACATCGTCCGGCTGCAGGCTGCGGCGGCGGCTCACGGACATGTCCGGAAGGACCGGATCCCCGCCGAGACAGCACTCGACGAAGTTGCGCATCGGATGAGTCTGCGCCTGCTCCGCGGTGATCAGACCCTCGCGAAAGAGCAGCTCGACGTGGCTGTGATCGCGCGTGCGCGCGATCACCGCTCCGCGCCGCAGATGGTAGATGCGGCTGTCGCCGACGTGCGCCCACCAGGCCCAGGACTGCTGCACCAGGCACACCGCGCACGTCGCGCGCGGACGCTGCTCGAGCGGCAGATGCATGCCGATCCGCACGACCTCCTCGTGAGCGCGGCCGATCGTCAGGTGCAGGAATCCGAGCGGATCGAACAGCGGCTGCGGCGTGTGCCAGAAGGTCTCGAGCATCACCTGCCGCGTGATCTCCGCGGCACGGCCCCCTTCGGCGTGCCCGCCCATGCCGTCGACCACGACGAGCAGGGCGGCGTGCTCCGCGACGGCGACCGCCACCCGATCCTGGTTGTCGTCGCGGCTGCCGAGAAGGCTCAAATCGGCGTACTCGACTTGCAAGGAAAACTCGGCTCCTCTCACCCCGATGGGCGCCCTTATAGCACCCCGGGCGCGGCGGCGTTAAGCCGGCCGATATCCTGCCGTCGCCAAGCCTGCTACGCTCCGCGCGGCTGCGAATAGGGCGAGTTCGACATGATCGCGAGCATGACCGGCTTTGCGCGGCGCGAGGCCTCCGGACCCTGGGGCACGCTCGTCTGCGAGCTGCGCAGCGTCAACCACCGCTTCCTCGAGACGGGCTTTCGCCTGCCCGAGGAGCTGCGCGGCCTCGAGCACGAGCTGCGGCAGGCCTTCGCGCGCGACCTCAAGCGCGGCAAGGTGGACTGCACCTTCGCGTACCGTGCGGCGCAGGGCGCCGAGCGAGCGCTCGATCTCGACGCCGAGGCGCTCGCGCGCCTGCTCGCGCGCGTTCGCGAGGTGTCGGCGCAGATGCCGAAGGGCCTTGCCGCGATGAGCCCGCTCGAGGCGCTGCGCTGGCCGGGCGTCATCCGCGATGCGGGCACCGGGGCCGAGCAACTGCTCGGCGCGGCGCGCGAGCTCGCCGCCTCGACGCTCGCGGACCTCATCGCCACGCGCACGCGCGAGGGCGCGCGCCTGCGCGAGCTGCTCGAGCAGCGCTGCACGGCGCTCGGGAGCCTGGTCGAGCAGGTGCGCGCCCGACTCCCCGAGGTGCAGTCCCACGTCCGCGCGCGGCTCGACGAGCGCCTGACCGAGCTCGAGGCGAACGTGGATCACGATCGGCTCGAGCAGGAGCTTGCGCTGCTCCTGCAGCGCCTCGACGTCGACGAGGAGCTCGACCGGCTGAGCGCGCACATCGAGGAGATCCGCCGCGTGGTCGTCGGCAGCGATTCGGGCGGGGCGGCCGGCCGGCGCCTCGACTTCCTGATGCAGGAACTCAATCGCGAAGCGAACACGCTCTCCTCGAAATCCCAGGACCTCGAGACGACGCGCGCCGCGGTCGACATGAAGGTCGTCATCGAGCAGATGCGCGAGCAGGTGCAGAACATCGAGTAACGGCGCGGTCCGGGGCTCACATGGGACAGTCGGGACAAGCGGCCGAGCAGGGAGCGCCAGGAAGGAGCGCTTCAAGTCCGGGGCGTGACGGGGCTTCCCGGCGCGGCCGGCTCTTCGTGATCTCCGCTCCCTCGGGTGCCGGCAAGACCTCGCTCGTCAGGGCGCTCCTCGAGCGTGATCCCGCCCTGCGGGTCTCGATCTCCCACACCACCCGCAAGCCCCGGCCTCACGAGGTGCCCGGCCGGGAGTACTACTTCGTCTCGATCGAGGAGTTCCGCGCGCTCGTGGCGCGCGGCGCGTTCCTCGAGCACGCGCAGGTGTTCGACAACTTCTACGGCACCGGGCGGGAGGCCGTCGAGCGGCTGCTCGCGGCGGGCACCGACGTGATACTCGAGATCGACTGGCAGGGTGCCCGGCAGGTCCGTGCGGCCCTGCCCGAGTGCATCTCCATCTTCATTCTTCCGCCTTCCCTCGGCGCGCTCGAGGACCGGCTCACGCGCCGGCAGACCGACTCGGCGGAGGTCATCGCGCGCCGGCTCCGAGACGCGGTGGACGACATGCGCCACTCGACCGAATTCGACTACGTCGTGGTGAACGACCGCTTCGAGGAGGCGGTGAGCCACCTCGCGGCGATCGTCGCCGGCCACGGCGAGTCCCTGCGCAAGGACCGCGAATCGATCCGCCCGTTGCTCCGCGAGCTGCTCGGCGCAGGCTGAGCGGGGGCGATGTCGGGCGGCAGCTCAGAAGATCGCAGCTGGCCCGGGCGGCGCCTTTTTCGATATAATTATCAGTTCCGAGCGCCCGCGGCGGGCGCGATCCGGGATTCCGCGGACTCAGCTTATGGCACGCATCACCGTCGAAGACTGCTTGCACAACGTCGATAACCTCTTCCAGCTGGTGCTGCTTGCAGCTCAGCGCGCGCGGCGCCTCGCGAACGGCGCCGAGCCGACGGTGGCCTGGGAGAATGACAAGCCGACCGTCGTCGCGCTGCGGGAGATCGCCGAGGGCAACATCACGGCCGAGATGCTGCGCGAGCCGGAGCCCGCGCCGGAGCAAGCGATCGTGCCGGAGACGGAGGCGCAATCGAGCTTCCGGGCTCCGCAGTTCGGCCTCGGAGACTGACCGCCGGTCTCCCGTCATGGACTATGCGTCTTCGCTGCTGGGACTGCTCCCCGGTGGAAGGCGCACTCCCGGATTGAAAGAGCTGCTCGCGGCCGTCGGCACCTACCTGCCGCCGGAGCAAGTCGAGCGCATTCGCGACGCAGCCGAGTTCGGCGCCTCGGCCCACAAGGGCCAGAAGCGCCTCTCGGGCGAGCCGTTCATCGCGCATCCCGTCGC
>JASHTK010000036.1 GCA_030040575.1 Gammaproteobacteria bacterium | reverse complement strand
TGATGATCTCCGCGATCGCCCCGCTCGCCGGCGCGCCGGTCTCGAGCTGCTCGATGAGCCCCGGCAGCGCAGCGACCGCATCGTGCACGAGGGAGGTGATCGCCGGCGTGCGGGTCACCGTATTGTCGAGCAGCCGGTTGAGCAGATTCTCGATCGCCCAGGCGAACTCGCTGAGATCGCGAGCGCCGACCATGCGGCCGCTGCCCTTCAAGGTGTGGAAGGAGCGGCGCACCGTGCCGAGAGCGGCCTGCTCGAGGGGATTTTGCTCCCAGACCGGGAAGTTCCGCGTGATCTTCTCGAGCTCCTCGCGGGACTCCTCGATGAAGAGCTTGAGGAGCTCCGGATCGGCCTGCGTGGCCGGCGCGGCGGTGTGCTGCCTCGCGAGCGTCGGCGGCGTCACGCCCTCGGTCGCCGGACGGGGCCTCGCCCCGCCCGAGGCGGCGGGCTGAGCGAGGGGGTGAGTGAGCTGCACCGTCTGCGCAAAAGCGCTTGCCTCGAGCGGTGCAACGGTCGGCACCGCCGGCGCCGGCTGGGCGTCGAGCGCCTGCAGGCAGGTCTGGGCGTTGTCGAGCATGTACCAGGGGTCGCTGCGCCCGGCCTGCAAGGTCTCCATGTAGTACTCGAGGCTTACGATGGCGTCGGCCAGGCGGTCGAGCCCCTCGGCGGAGAGCGCCCCGCCGCCCGGCTGCATCACGAGCTTCAGACGGGCATGAATGGCCTCCACCAGCTCCACCGCGCGCGTCTTGCCGAGCATGAGCAGACCCGCCTTGAGGCCCCGCAGCAGCTCGTGCCAGCCGTCGAGACCGGCCGCATCGAGGGTGCCCCCGACGTTCTGACTCACCGACTCCTTCAGGCGCGCGAGGTTCAAGATGCACTCGCGCAGGACCGCGGACTGCACTTCCCGGAAGTCGGCGTCGGGATCCTCGCCGGTCGCGGCCTCGCGCGGCAGGATCATGCCGACGAGCCGGGCGTCGAGGCGGTCTTCGACGCCGATCAGGGTCGCGGCGATCTCGACGAGCGTCGCCTCATCGGGCTGCAGCTTGCCCGCGACGATCCTCTCCAGCCTCTCGGTCTCGCTCTGCACGCTCGCGCGCAGCTCGCCGAGCCCGAGCACGCCGAGCGTGTCGCCGATCTTGCGCAGCAGCTGCACCTGCGGGGTGAGCTCCTCGAGCCGGCCGGCGCCCCGGCGCACGAAGATGTCGAGCACGTCCTTCACCTTCGCGAGGTCCTCGCGGATCGCGGCCGCGACCGTCTGCATGAGCTTCACGCTCGGGGCGGACAGGCTCTCGCGCTCCTGCTCGACGGACTCATCGACCGGCAGCAGCTCCGACAGCCGGAACGATGCGCGCACCGCCGTGACCCGCGGCCCCGCGACCGTGGACCGGCCGACGTAGTAAAGGAGGTTGTTGAGCAGCTCGATCGGCGGGGACTGCGAGTAGCGCGCCTCGCCCTGCTCGTAGAGCCGCTTGATCTCGCGGTCCGCGAGCCCGAGCAGCCGCTTGACCGAAACGCCGCCTTCGAGCCCGTTGTCCCGCAGCGCCTCGAGCACGGCCCCGATGACCCACCAGAGCTGGAAGACCGGCTGGCGCGTGGCGACCTGCTCGAGCTTCTGCGCGACCCCGGAGAGGATCTCGAGGTTCGCATCGAGGCGCTCGCCGCGGATCCACCCGATGAGCCCCACCTGGAAGCGGGCGCGCAGGCGGCGCGCCCATTGCTCGACGGTGAGCTGCGGCTCGCCGGGCGCCGCCGCGGCCGGCTGGGCCTGACGGTCCGATTTGAGATTGAGCAGGAGCAGCGTGCCCTCGGAGAGCAGCGCGCTGCCGCGCACCGCGCGCAGGTCGTTGAGCAGGGGCAGGAGCACCAGGGCGAGATCGCGGCCTCCGGCGAGCACCCGCTCGAGGTAGCTCGGCAGCTGCACCATCGCGCGCATCAGCGCATCGAGGCTCTCGGCCTGGTTCTTGCGCTCGGCGGCCGTCGCGATCAGATAGCGGGCGACCTGCTCCATCTCCTCGGCGAGCAGGGCGGCACCGTAGATCTCGAGGACGCGCAGCACGCCCTGCACCTGGTGCAGCTCGCGCGTGCAGCGCTCGAGCAGCGACAGGTTCTGCGGCTGCTCGACGTAGCTCTCGAGCGCGGTGCGCGCCTCGGCCATCGCGACGTTCAGCTCGCGGCCGACGAACTCGACGGTTTGCGACACGACTTCGGGCATGCGGCGTCAACCCCTCGGGGGGGACCTCATGGACTGCCGACCGTCGACACGCGCGTCGCGCCGCGGGGCTCGCCGGGCCGCGCGCCCGCGCGCGGGTCCTCGGGCCGCTTGAAAGTGCCGGTGAGCCCGGTCGCCACGGGCGCGGCGCTGCCATCGGCGGCGCCGGGCAGGCGGAACCCCGCAGCCGCCTTGCGCAATCCCGCCGAGAGCTCGGCGAGCTTGGCGATGGCGACCGAGGTGGCGCTGGTCGAGTCGGCGGTCTGCGCGCTGATCTCCTTGAGCACCTGCATGTTGCGGGCGATGTTCTGCACCGCAGAGGACTGCTG
>JASHTK010000359.1 GCA_030040575.1 Gammaproteobacteria bacterium | reverse complement strand
GCCGCAAGCCGCGGGTACACCCGCAGCGCATTGCCCTCGAAGAGCTTCCCCCGATCGGACGGCGAGAGCGGCAGCGCGTCGAGGTAACGCTTGGTGTCGTCGTAGTAGTGGCCGGTCCGCGGGTCGATGCCGCGCACGGCCCCGACCATCTCCGAGCCGAAGAGGATGTTCTCGACGGGGACCACCTTCAGCAGCAGCTCGATGCCCGGCAGGTGGTACACGCAGGTGTCGAAGAACACGTTGCCGAGCAGCAGCTCCTCGAGCGGCGGGCGCTTCAGGTCCTGCGCGAGCCCGCGGTATCGGCCCCAGTGATAGGGCACGGCGCCGCCTCCGTGCGGGATGATGAACCTCAGGGTCGGGAAATCCTTGAACAGGTCGCTCGTGAGGAACTGCATGAACGCCGTCGTGTCGGCGTTCAAGTAGTGCGCGCCGGTCGCGTGGAAGCTCGGGTTGCACGAGGCGCTCACGTGCACCATGGCCGGCACGTCGAGCTCGACCATCTTCTCGTAGAGCCGATACCAGTGCCGGTCGGTGAGCGGCGGGGCGGTCCAGTAGCCCCCGGAGGGGTCGGGATTTAAGTTGCAGCCGACGAAGCCGAGCTGCGCGACGCAGCGCTCGAGCTCGGCCGCGCTGTGCTCCGGCGGCACGCCGGGCGACTGGGGCAGCTGGCAGACGCCGACGAAATTGCTCGGATAAAGCGTGCACACCCGGTGAATGAGATCGTTGCAGGCCTCGGACCAGTGCCGGCTCGTCGTCTCGTTGCCGATGTGGTGCGCCATCGCCGAGGCGCGCGGCGAGAAGATCGTCACGTCGGTGCCGCGGGCGCGCTGCAGCTTCAGCTGCGCGCCCTCGAGGCTCGCGCGGATCTCCTCGTCGCTGATGCGCAGCCGCGCCGGCTGCGGGACGTGGGCGGGATCCTTGAGACCTGCGATCTGGCCGTCGCGATAGTCCTGCAGCGCCTGCGGCGCGGTCGTGTAGTGGCCGTGGCAATCGATGATCATGTGCGCCGACCCGATGAGGCGAGGGAGGCCGAGGCGGATGCTATCGGCGCCTGCCGTGTCCTGACAAGCGCGCCGCGGTTGGCTAAGCTTCCGCGGGGAGCCCCCACGCAGAGCGCGAGCCCCCGCGGATGCGACCTCTCGGCACGCAGACACCGTCGCTTAAGATCCCCACGCGGCCCCTCGGCAGGACGGGCGAGCGGCTCGCCGCGCTCGGCTTCGGCTGCATGGGACTTGTCGGCTGGTACGGCACGCGCAATGACGGCGAGGCACGCGCAACCCTCCTCGAGGCCGTCGACCGCGGGGTGAACCACCTCGACACGGCCTCGAGCTACCAGCTCGGCGAGAACGAGCGCTTCGTCGGGGCGGCGCTCGGGACGCGGCGCGACGCGGTGTTCCTCGCCTCGAAGTACGGGATCACGCGCACGCCGGACGGCACGCTCGTCATCGACAACCGGCCCGCCTCGCTCCGCGCGGCGGTCGCGGCGAGCCTCGCGCGGCTTGGCACGGACCGCATCGACCTCTACTACCTGCACCGGATCGATCGGACGGTGCCGATCGAGGAGTCGGTCGGCGCGCTCGCCGATCTCGCCCGCGAGGGGCAGATCCGCCACATCGGCCTCTCGGAGTGCAGCCTCGAGACGCTGCGGCGCGCCGCGGCGGTGCACCCGATCGCCGCCCTGCAGTGCGAGTACTCCCTGTGGAGTCGGGACCCGGAGGCCGGCCTGCTCGCCGCCTGCCGGGAGCTCGGCGTCGCGCTCGTCGCCTACAGCCCACTCGGCCGCGGCTTCCTCGCCGGAAACTTCACCCGTCTCGCGGACCTGCCCGCGGACGATGCCCGGCGCAACATGCCCCGCTTTCACGACGCGAACGTCGCGCACAACGCGCGCATCGCCCAAGGCGTGCGGGAGCTCGCCGCCCGCAAGGGGTGCGCGCCGGCCGAGCTCGCCCTCGCCTGGGTGCTCGCGCAGGGCGAGGACATCCTGCCGATCCCGGGCATGAAGACCCGGGCGCACCTCAATGAGAACTTGGGGGCGCTCGCGCTCGCGCTGACTGCGGAGGAGCGCGCCGGGCTGCGCGCGCTCGTCGATGAGATCGGTGTGCGCGGGGAGCGCTACCCGGAGGCGATGCAGCGCGCCTTGGGCGGCTAGCGCTCAGCGCCGCTCAGTGGCGCTCGAGGATCCGCTCCAGGCGATCGAGAGTGCGCATCGCGGGAAGCGCCTGCGCGACGCTCGCGTTCGGCTCGCGACGCTCCGCGATCGCCGCGAAGAACTCCCGATCCTGCAGCTCGATGCCGTTCATCGACACATCGACCTTCGACACGTCGATCTTGTTCTCCTCCCCGTCCACCAACTCGTCGTAGCGCGCGATGTAGGTGCCGTGGTCGCAGATGTAGCGGAAGAAGGTCCCGAGCGGACCCTTGTTGTTGAAGGAGAGCGACAGCACGCACACCTTGCCCGAGGGGGTTTTCATGAGAATGCCCATGTCCATCGCGATGCCGAGGGTTGGATGGCGCGGCCCCTCGACGGCGTAGCAATCGGCGATCGTCTCCCCGGTCTGGTACATGAACAGGTCGACCGTGTGGCAGGCGTGGTGCCAGAGCAGGTGATCGGTCCAGCTGCGCGGCTTGCCCTGCGCGTTCATGTTGGTGCGGCGGAAGAAGTACGTCTGCACGTTCATCTGCTGGATCGTGAGCGCGTTCGTGCGGATCCTCTTGTGGATCCACTGATGCGAGGGGTTGAAGCGGCGCGTGTGGCCAGCCATCGCGACGAGTCCCGTCTCCTGCTGCACCCTCACCAGCTGCTCCGAGTCGCGCAGGTTATCCGCCATCGGAATCTCGATCATCACGTGCTTGCCGGCGCGCAGCGCCTCGATGCCCTGGCGCGCGTGCATCTGGGTCGGGGTGGTGAGGATCACCGCCTCGACGCCCGGCTGCGCGAGGGATGCGGAGTAGTCGGTCGTCCAGTGCGGGATCTTGAACTTGCGCGCGACCTCCTCGGTCGTCGCGGCCGACCCTCCCGCGAGGCTCACCACCTCGATGCCCGCGATCTGCCCGATCGCCTCCAGGTGCTTCTGGCCGAATGCGCCTTGTCCCGCCACCACGACTTTCATGGCTCGCCTCGTCTTGAAGTCAGGGGTTGCTAGCGGCTCTCGAGAATGATGTTGCCGACGGCCGTCGAGGAGGCCGGCACACGGTAGAACCGGTGGATCTCCTCGACCCGCTCGCCGAGCGCTCCGCGCATGACGAGCCACATCACGAGCTCGATCGCCTCGGCGCCGGCGTCCCGCAGGTACTCGAGCGGCTCGATCGCGACCAGCCGCTCCGGATCGCGCGATAAGCCGTCGAGGAACGCCGTGTCGAACGGCGTGTTGATGAGCCCGGCGCGCGGTCCTTGGATCTGATGCGACATGCCGCCGGTGCCGAAGATGACGACCTTCAACTCCTCGTTCCAGCTCTCGACGGCCTTGCGGATCGCCCGTCCGAGCATGTAGCAGCGATGGCCGGTCGGGGCCGGATACTGGATCACGTTGACCGCGAGCGGGATCACGCGGCAGGGCCAGGCCTGCGGGGTGCCGCAGAGCAGCGTGAGCGGCACCGTGAGCCCGTGATCGACCTGCATCTCGTTCACGATCGTGATGTCGAACTCATCGAGCACGAGCGACTGCACCAGATGCGCCGCAAGCTCCGGATAGCCCTTGACGGGCGGCACCGGCCGCGGCCCCCAGCCCTCGTCGGCGATCGGAAACTCCTCCGCGCAGCCGAGCGCGAAGGTCGGAATGATCTTGAAGTCGAAGGCGTTGACGTGGTCGTTGTAGACGACGATCGCCACGTCCGGCCGGGTCCGCGCCATCCAGGCCTTGGCCGGCTCGTAGCCCTTGAAAAGCGGCGCCCAGTACGGCTCGCCCGTCTTGCCGTTGTCCACGCAAGCGCCGATCGCCGGCGTGTGCGAGGTGCCGATGCCCGCGACGATTCGCGCCATCACGCCCTGCCCTGCCGCTCGGCCCGGGAGCGCCAGCCATCCGGGGAGCGGCCGCCGTGCAGCATCATCTCGACGTACTCCTTCTCGGTCATGCCGGTCATGCGCGAGGCCATGTACTGGTAGGACTTCCCATCGGTGAAGGCGAGCTTGGCAAGCGCGTAGGAGACCCCGCCGAGCTCGAGCAGCTTGTTCCAGTCGCGGCGCAGCACGGCCGTGCGCTGCGCCTCGGTCATGGCGAAGCGCCGGGTGTACTCGGCCTCGTTCGCGAGGAAGGCCGCGCGGTTCGCGGCCTTCATGAGCGAATAGAGGAACTCGTTGAGGTGGTAGCCCTGGCGCGCGCGCTGCGCATCGAACACCCAGGTCCCGGGAATGTCCTCGTAGGCTTCGGTCTGCTCTCGTGCGGTCATGCTGCTCGCTTCAGGCTGCAAAGCCGTACAGGCGCTGCGGGTTATCGATGAGGATCTGCCGCTGCAGCGCCGGCTCCGGCATGATGAGCGGAATCAGATCGACGAGGTCACCGTCGTTCGGCATGTGCCGGGTGATGTTCGGATGCGGCCAGTCGGTGCCCCAGAGGATGCGGTCCGGCGCCGCCTCGATGAGCGCGCGAGCGAACGGCACGGCGTCCGTGAACGGCGGCCCGGCACTCGAGATGCGCTCGGCGCCGCTCACCTTCACCCAGCAGCGCTCGTGGCGGCGCGCGACCGCGAGCAGCCGCCTGAAGGGCTCCTGGTCGAGCCCGGCCTTGGTCGGCACCCGGCCCATGTGATCGATGAGAAACGGGACGGGCAGCCTCTCGAGCAGCTGCGCGTGCTCGACCAGGTCGCCCGCGTCGAAGTGCAGGTCCACGTGCCAGCCGAGCGGCCGCACGCGCTCGACCACCCGGTGGAACTCGCCCATGTCCGGCATGCCCCCGAGGTGCTTGACGAAATTGAATCGCACCCCGCGGCAGCCCCCCGCGTGCAGCGTCTCGAGCTCCCGCTCGCCGAAGGAGTCATCGACGTTCGCGACCCCCCGGTAGCGTCCGCCGCTTTGCGCGATCGCATCGAGGATCACGCGGTTGTCGCAGCCGTGGCAGCTCGCATTGACGAGGACGGCCCGCTCGAGCCCGAGCAGCTCGTGCAGCTCGCGGAAGCGCCCGAGCGGGGCATCGGGCGGCGTGTAGCTGCGATCGGGGGCGTACGGATACTGCTCGGCCGGCCCGAAGATGTGACAGTGCGCGTCACAGGCGCCGGGCGGAGGACGGTACTTCGGCTTGCGCGGGTTCGGATCGGGGGGCTGGCAGGTCGGAATCATCGTGGGCTGCCCATCCGGGCGGTGCGGGTCGCAGGCGGTGCCTCTTCCGGGCGATTTGCTATCGTAACATCCCGGGGAGCGCCGCAGGCAGCGGCGGATTCTGCGGATTGACATCGAGGAGGCTCTATGAGCGGGCGAGAGGCGCGGAACTGCGATCCGGCCGCGGACCTGAGCGGCGGCTTCGCTCACCTCATCGACGGTGAGGCCGTCGCGAGCGCCGCGTGGATCGACGTGATCGATCCGTCGACCGGCCAGGTCTTCGCCCGCGCGCCCTCGGCCGGCCGGCTGGAGCTCGACCGCGCCGTGGCCGCCGCCCGCCGCGCGGCCGCGCACTGGCGCGAGCGATCCTTCGAGGAGCGCCGCGCGGCCATCGGGCGCATGGCGCAAGTCCTCAAGGACCGCGAGGTCGAGCTCGCCGAGCTGCTCACCCGCGAGCAGGGCAAGCCGCTCGCCCAGTCGCGCGCCGAGGTGACTCGCGCCGCGACGCAGGCGGAGGGGATGGCGCGGATCGCCATTGAGCCCGAGGTGCTGCTCGAGGATGAGACGCGCCGGATCGAGCTGCGGTACTACCCGCTCGGCGTCGCGGGCATCATCACGCCGTGGAACGCTCCCATCAACCTCGCGGCAGGTCCGCTCACCGCGGCGCTCTACACCGGCAACGCGGCGATCCTGAAGCCCTCGCCCTACACGCCGCTCACGACGCTCAGGCTCGGCGTGCTGCTGAAGGACGTCTTCCCGCGCGGCGTGCTCAACGTGCTCG
>JASHTK010000358.1 GCA_030040575.1 Gammaproteobacteria bacterium | reverse complement strand
CGGGTGCGCGAGCAGGCGGTGGCGGCGCTCGACCTCGTGAGCCGCCCGGCGCAGCTCCCGCAGGCCGTGCGCGCGGACGCCGCCGCGCTGCTCGCGCAGCGCGGCGCGCTCCTCGCGCGCATCGAGGCGCTCGAGGTGGCGCCGGCCGGGCTGAAGATCCGCCACCATGGCGATTACCACCTCGGCCAGGTGCTGCTGCAGCGGAACGACTTCATCATCGTGGACTTCGAGGGCGAGCCCGGCCGGCCGCTCGCGCTGCGGCGCGAGAAGAGCTCCCCGCTGCGCGATGTGGCGGGCTTGTTGCGGTCCCTCGCCTACGCGCGGCACGCCGCCCTCCGGCGCTGGGTGGTCGAGCGGCACGAGGACGCTGCCAAGTGGCAGTCGCTCCTCGTCGCGTGGGAGGGCGAGGCCCGTGCGGCGTTCCTCTCCGCCTACGACGCGTGCGCCCGCGCCGGCGGTCTGTATCCCTCGCTCGAGGAGGCGCGGGGGACTCTGCGGCTCTTTGAGCTCGAGAAGGCCCTCTATGAGCTGCGCTACGAGCTCGGCCATCGTCCCGACTGGGCGAGCATCCCGCTCGCCGCGCTCCTGCAGCTTGCCGCCCCGGGGCCGACGGGGCAAGAATCGCCTCCATGAGACCCCGTAACGTCGTCTACCTCATCGTGGTGCTGCTGCTCGCGGTGTTCGTGCTCGCGAACTGGCAGGTGATCGCCACCTCGCACGAGCTCAGCTTCCTCGTCGGCCGGATCACCGCCCCGCTCGGGGTGCTCATCCTCGTCATCGCGGCGCTCGTCTTCGCGATCGATCTCGTCTCCCACGCGCTCTCCTGGCGCGAGTGGGATCGCGAGCGCCGCAGCCTCGCCGAGGAGATGGAGCGGCTGCGCGTGCGCGCCGAGCAGGCCGAGGCATCGCGCATCGAGGCGCTGCGCGACCTGCTCGAGCGCGAGACGGCGACCCTCCGCGGCCAGCTCGACCGCCTGCTCGCGAGCCTCGAGCAGAAGTGACCGGAGAGCGCATCGGCTGGCGCACCGCCGCGCCGGCGCGGCGGTCGCTCGCGCGGCCCCTCAACGGTACCCGCGCGCCTGCAGCGTGAACAGGTGCGCGTACCGGCCCGCGAGCCGGATGAGCTCCTCGTGGCTGCCGCGCTCGATGATGCGCCCGCGCTCGAGCACGACGATCTCATCGGCCATGCGCACGGTCGAGAAGCGGTGCGAGATGAGGATCGTGATGCGCGATTCGGCGAGCTGGCGGAAGTGCGCGAAGATCTCGGCCTCCGCCTGGGCGTCCATCGCCGCGGTCGGCTCATCGAGCACCAGGATGTCCGCGCGCGTGCGCATGAACGCGCGCGACAGCGCGATCTTCTGCCACTGTCCGCCCGAGAGCTCCCGCCCGTCGCGAAACCACTTGCCGAGCTGCGTGCGGTACCCCGCGGGCAGCGTCTCGACGAACTCGCTCGCCGTGCCCTTCGCGGCCGCGGCGCGCCAGCGCGCCTCATCCTCGAAGTAACGCTCGTCGCCGGCGCCGACGTTCTCGCCGACCAGCATCTGGTAGCGGTTGAAGTCCTGGAAGATGACGCCGATGCGCTCCCGGAGCGCCCCCTCGTCCCACTCGGCGAGGTCCCGCCCGTCGAGCAGGATGCGCCCCTCGGTCGGCGCGTAGAGCCGGGTGAGCAGCTTGATGAGCGTCGTCTTGCCGGAGCCGTTCTCCCCGACGAGCGCGAGGCTCCGCCCGGGCGCGAGGTGCAGGCTCACGCCCTCGAGGGCCGGCTGCTGCGCCCCGGGATAGGTGAAGCTCACGGTCTCGAACCGGATCCCATCCGCGGGGTCCGGTCCGCGCACGAGGGTGCCGGACGGCTCGGGCACCGGCGTCTCGAGATACTCGTAGAGCGTCGAGAGGTACAGGTTGTCCTCGTACATCCCGCCGAGGCAGGAGAGGATCGCGGTCACGGCCCCCTGGCCCTGCCGGAAGAGGGTGAAGTAGCGGATCATCTGGCCGAGCGTGAGGAGCCCGCGCACCGTGCTGATGCCGATCCAGGCGTACGCGCCGTAGAGCGCCGCCGTCGCGATGAGGCCGAGCGAGAATCCCCACAGGTCGCGCCGGATGGTGAGTGCGCGATCCTGCCCGTAGAGGGTGCGGAAGATCGCCCGATAGCGCTCGAGCAGCCGCCGCCCGAGGCCGTAGAGCTTCACCTCCTTCGCGTGGTCCTCCCGCGCGAGCACCGTCTCCAGATAGGTCTGCATGCGCGTCTCGGGCGTGCGCCAGCGGAAGAGCCGGAACGCATCGCCCGAGAACTTCGCCTCCGCGACGAACGCCGGCACTCCGGCGAGCAGCAGCACCGCGACCGCCCACGGCGAGAACCGCACGAGCAGGGCGCCGCTGGTCACGAGGGACAGGGCGTTCTGCAGCAGGCCGAACGTGCTGGTGACGAGCGAGAGCGGCCGGGTGGAGGCCTCGCGGCGCGCGCGCGTGAGCTTGTCGTAGAACTCGGAGTCCTCGAAGTGGGCGAGCGTGAGGGTGAGCGCCTTCTCGAGGATCATCTCGTTCACGCGCTGGCCGAGCTGGGCGCGCAGCAGCGACTGGCAGAACGTGAGCCCGCGCTGGGCCGCGGCGATTGAGGCGACCAGCACGCCCTCGAGGAGGACGAGATCGACCACCTGCCCGGCATCGCGGCTGCCGGCGCGAATGGCGCTGTTCGCGGCATCGACGATGAGACCCGTCACGTAGGCCGTGAGCGCGGGCAGCACGCCCGCGACGACCGTGAGCAGCGCAAAGGCGATCGTCAGGGCGCGGTTGGTGCGCCAGACGAGCTCGAGCGCGCGCCGGCTGTAGCGGAAGACGCCGAAGAAGCCACGCAGCGTCGCGTCCTGCCCGCTCGCGGGGGGCGCTGGAAGGGCGTGGCGCAATCGAGACCGCGCCCGGGGAGCACTTGCCGACATGCGCGAGAGTGTGCAGCGACCGCAATCGGCCCCGCAACGACCGGGGGGCACCGGCGCGTTGCCGCGAGCGCTGCCGCGAGCGCCGGCGCGAGGCGGCGCGAGTCAGCGCACCGGGCGGTGCGCGGAGAGCACGGACGTGCCGCTCGCGACGCTCGCTTCGGCGAGCAGGTACGCCGCGGCGTTCCAGGACTGCCCCGCCATCCCCCGCGCGGCGAGCGTCCGGCCGTGGAGCCACTCCGTGAAGCGCCAGTCGCCGACCTCGCAGGCCTCGGCGAGCCTCACGAGCGCGCGGCGCGCCGTCGCCGCCCGCCCGCTCGCGAGGAGCGCCATGACCCAGAATCCCCCGATGAGCGGCCAGATGCCCCCATTGTGGTACTGCCACGGCAGATTCTGCCGGTGCCGGGCCATGTAGGCCCGCCAGAGGGGATGCGACCGGCGCAGGGGCCGCACCACGGCGCGCGCGGGATAGGGCAGGTGGATGCGCGCGGCGAGGAGCGCGCGCATCGTGCGGTCGCGCGCGCGCGCATCCGCGAGCCCGAGCAGCACGGCGAGCACATTCCCGAGCACATCGCCCTCGTCGCCGAAGAAGGAGAAGTTAAGAAAGCTCAAATACAGGTCCCGGGTGCGCGCGCCGCGCCGCGCGAAGTCCGCAAGCAGGCGCCCGCGGCGCTCCGGCGCACGGTTGCGCGAGGCGAACGGATGGAACAGCGCGTTGAAGCTCGCGCGGGTCGCCGCGGCGTCCGCGAGCCCGTACAGGCGCTTCACGTGGTACCACAGCGCATTCGTGTACAGCACGAATCCCGACCGCGGCATGATGTCCGCCCAGTCGCTCGCCTCGTCCTGCCGCAGCAAGTGCAGGCGCGGGTGCTCCTG
>JASHTK010000005.1 GCA_030040575.1 Gammaproteobacteria bacterium | reverse complement strand
ACCATCGTCGGCCGCGATCCGGACACCGATCTCGCCGTGCTGAAGATCGACCTCGCGAGCCTGCCGGTGATGCCGCTCGGCTACTCCGATCAGCTGCGGGTCGGAGACGTGGTGCTCGCGATCGGCGATCCGCTCGGGCTCTCCCAGACCGTCACCCACGGCATCGTGAGCGCAACGGGCCGCCAGCAGCTCGGCGTGGCGACCCTCGAGGACTTCATCCAGACCGATGCGCCGATCAACGTCGGCAACTCCGGGGGCGCGCTCATCGACACGAACGGCAACCTGGTCGGGATCAACACGGCGATGGCCGACAAGAATCTCGGGGTCGAGGGGGTCGTCGAGGGCATCGGCTTCGCCATTCCGGTCAACATGGTGCGCGGCGTCGTGCGCGACATCATCGCGACGGGCCGCGTCATTCGCGGGTGGATCGGCATCGTGCCGCAGGATGTGACCGACGATCAGGCGGTCGAGCTCGGCCTCGCCCGCGGCGGTGTCGTCATCGTGACGCTCTATCTCGGCAGCCCGGCGGTGCAGGCGGGCCTGAGGTCAGGCGACCTCATCACCGAGATCGACGGCATCCGGGCCGGCAGCGCCCAGGAGGTCATGGCCCACATCGCGAGCCTCACGCCGGGCGAGGTGGTCCGGCTGGAAGGCCTGCGGGGCGAGACTCGGTTCGACTCGAGCATCCGCGTGATCGAGCGGCCGCGGAACCGGTAGCGGCGGGGCTTCGGGCGATCCCATGTCGAGTGCAAGCGGACCCACCCCTTCCGGCCCCGATGGCCCCGAGGTCCGTCCAAGGTGCTTCGCCGATCGTGCGGCGCTCACCGCGGCGCTCGCCGGCCGGCTCGAGCGCGCACTCGCGGACTCGGGCGCCGGCGGTGGCGTCGCGGTGATGCTCTCCGGGGGAAGCACGCCGATCCCGGCCTATGCCGCGCTCGCGCGGCGCGGCGTGCGGCCGGCGCCGGGATTGACCCTCTTCTACAGCGACGACCGCTACGTGCCCTCCGACTCGGACGCGAGCAACTACCACCAGACCGAGCCGCTGCTCGCCGCCCTCGCCCTCGCGCCGGACCGCGTGTTGCGCGTGCGGACGGAGCTGCCGCTCGAGGAGGCGGCCGCCGACTACGAGGTGAGGCTCGCGCAGCTCGCGGCCGCGGGCTTGCGCTTCGGTCTCGGGCTGCTCGGCCTTGGCGCCGACGGACACACGGCCTCGCTCTTCGGCCCCGACGATCTCGCGCGAGCGCGGGGCCGCCGCGCCATCGCCGTCCACCGGCCCGACGGCCGCGACGCGGTGAGCGTCACACCGCAGGTGCTCGCTTCGCTGCAGGAGGTCGTGTTCATCGTCGCAGGCGCCGAGAAGCGCGCGGCGCTCGCCGCCCTGCTCGATCGCAGCCCCCACTTGACTGCCTGGCAGGCGGTGTCCGGCTGCCGGGCCGTCGAGGTCTGGACGGAGCCCGAGGCCTGGCCGGCCGGACGCGCGTAGCACTCAGGGCGCCGCGCCCTGCCCGCACGCGCGTGTCCAGCTGTGCGCGTCCTCGCCAGGATTGTGCCAGCCGCAGGGACCCTCGAGGATGATCCGCTCGGCCTCCTTCGGACCCCAGCTGCCGAGCGCGTACTGCTCAACCGGAGTTTGCGCGCGCAGCACCGGGTCCACCACGGCCCAGGCGGCCTCCACCTCGTCCTCCCGGGCGAAGAGCACGGCGTCCCCGATCAGCGCATCGCCGATCAGTCGCTCGTAGGCGTCCATGGCATCACCCTGCTGCTGGCTCACGAACAGCTCCACCTCGCGGCCTTGCATCCCCGGTCCCGGCTGCTTGGCGTGCGCGCCGAGCGCGATCGCGACATCGGGCCCGAGGCGAAAGCGCAGGTAATTCGGCTGCCCCGGAGCGAGACCCCCGAAGACGTTCGCGGGCGGCGCGCGCAGATCGACCACCACCTCGGTCGCGGTGACCGGCAGGTACTTGCCCGCGCGCACGTAGAAGGGCACCCCGCCCCAGCGCCACGAGTCGATCTCGAGCCTCGCGGCGGCGAAGGTCTCGACGCGCGAGTCGGGCGCGACTCCGGGCTCCTGCCGGTAGCCCGAGAATTGCCCGCGCACGAGCCCCTGCGGGTCGAGCGGACGGATCGCGCGGAACACCTTCACCTTCTCATCGCGCAGCGCATCGCGAGCGAAGCGCACCGGGGGCTCCATCGCGAGGAGCGCGACGATCTCGAGCAGGTGGTTCTGGATCACGTCGCGGATCGCTCCGGCCTCCTCGTAGAAGCGGCCCCGTCCCGCGACGCCGATCCGCTCGGCCATCGTGATCTCGACGCTCGCGACGTAGTTGCGGTTCCACACCGGCTCGAGAAAGGAGTTCGCGAAGCGGAAGTAAAGCAGGTTCTGCACGGGCTCCTTGCCGAGGTAGTGGTCGATGCGAAAGATGGCCGACTCCTCGAACACCTCGTGCAGGGTGCGGTTGAGCTCGAGCGCCGAGGCGAGATCCCGCCCGAACGGCTTCTCGACGACCACCCGGGCGCCGGCGGCGCAGCCCGAGGCGCCGAGCATCGTCACCACCACCGGAAACATGCTCGGAGGAATCGCGAGGTAGTGCAGCGGGCGCACGGCGGCGCCGAGGGCTTGGCGCAGCCCCTGGAAGGTGGTGCGCTCGCGGTAATCCCCGTCCACGTACCGCACGAGCGCGAGGAGGCGGCGGACGGCCTCCTCGCTCGCCTGCGGCACGAACTTCGCGAGACTCTCGCGCACGCGCGCCGCGAACTGCTCGAGCGTCCAGCCCGCGCGGGCGACGCCGACGACGGGCGCATCGAGCCGCGCGTGCTCGACGAGGTGGTAGAGCGCCGGGTAGATCTTGCGATAGCAGAGGTCGCCGGTCGCGCCGAAGATCACCAGGGCGTCGGAGGACTGCGGCATGGCGGCGGCGCTCAGCGCTCCTGGTGCCCGCCGAAGCCGAGGCGCATCGCCGAGAGCACCTTGTCGGCAAACTCGGCGCGCCCGCGCGAGTCGAAGCGGCTGAACAGGGCCGCGCCGAGCACGAACGTCGGCACGCCCTCCTCGATCGCCGCCTCGAGCGTCCAGCGTCCCTCCCCGGAGTCGGAGACGCGGCCGGCGAAGCCCGCGAGCTGCGGATCCTCCGCGAGCGCGGCGGCGGTCAAGTCCAGCAGCGCCGAGGTGATGATGCTACCGTGGCGCCACACCTCCGCGACCGCCGCGAGGTCGAGCCGGTACTGAAAGAGGCGCGGATCGCTCAAGGGCGCGGTCTCCGCGTCCGAGGCCTGCTGCTCGAAGCCCACGTCCGCGTGCTTCAGCACATTGAGCCCCTCGGCGTAGGCCGCCATGATCCCGTACTCGATGCCGTTGTGGACCATCTTCACGAAGTGTCCCGCGCCGTTCGGACCGCAGTGCAGATAGCCCTGCTCCGCCGTCGCGTGGCCCTTGGCCGGCGGCTCGCCTCCCGGGGCGAGCGTCGCGAGGATCGGGTCGAGCGCGGCGACGATCTCGCGCTCCCCGCCGATCATGAGGCAGAAGCCCCGCTCCAAGCCGAGTACGCCCCCGCTCGTGCCCACGTCCACGAAATGCACGCCGGCCCCCCGCAGCGCGTCGGCGCGCCGGATATCGTCGTGGTAGTGGGAGTTGCCCCCGTCGATCACGATGTCCCCGGCCGCAAGCAGCGGCTCGAGCTCCGCGATCACCGAATCGACGAAGTGGGCCGGCACCATGAGCCACACCGCGCGCGGCGGCCGCAGCGCCGCGACGAGCTCGCGCAGGGACTGAGCGCCGCGCACGCCCTCCGCGGCGAGCGCGCGCACCGCATCGGTCGAGTGATCGTAAGCGACACAGTCGTGTCCGCCGCGCTGCAGCCGCCGGACCATGTTCGCGCCCATCCTGCCTAATCCGACCATCCCGAGCTGCATGACCGATCCTCACCTTTGCACGATGCCACCACACTTGAGGTCCCGCCCCGCTCGCGGCCGAGCCCGCCGCGGGCTCGGCTCGGCGACTTGGCGGACCGCCCCCTCGGCTCAGCCGGGCACGCGCCTGATCTGCGCCCCGAGCTGCGCGAGCTTCTCCTCGATCGTCTCGTATCCGCGGTCGATGTGATAGATGCGCTCGACCTCCGTGCGCCCGGCCGCGACGAGCCCGGCGAGCACGAGGCTCGCCGAGGCGCGCAGGTCGGTCGCCATGACCGGCGCCGCGGTGAGCCGGTCGACCCCGCGGATGATCGCCGTGTTGCCCTCGAGGCGGATCTCGGCACCGAGCCGGCGCATCTCGAGCATGTGCATGAAGCGATTCTCGAAGATCGTCTCGGTGATGGTGCCGACGCCCTCCGCGATCGTGTTGAGGGCGGCGAACTGCGCCTGCATGTCGGTCGGAAACGCCGGATAGGGCGCGGTGCGCACATCGACCGCGCGCGGCCGGCGCCCGCGCATGTCGACCTCCACCCAGCCGTCGCCGACGCCGACCTTCGCGCCCGCTTCCTCGAGCTTCGCGAGCACCGCATCGAGGTGATCGGGGCGGGTGTGCTTCACGCGCACGTGGCCGCGCGTGATCGCGCCGGCGACGAGGTACGTGCCGCTCTCGATGCGGTCCGGCAGCACCTCGTAGCGCGTGCCGCGCAGGCGCGCGACGCCCTGAACGGTGATCTTGTCCGTGCCGGCCCCGTGGATCCGCGCGCCCATCGCGATGAGGCAGTGCGCGAGGTCCACCACCTCGGGCTCGCGCGCCGCATTCTCGATGACCGTCTCGCCCTCGGCGAGCGTCGCGGCCATCATGAGGTTCTCGGTCCCCGTCACCGTGACGGTCTCGAGCACGAGTCGCGCGCCCTTCAGGCGCGAGGCGCGCGCGCGGATGTAGCCTGCTTCGATGCGGATGTCCGCCCCCATCGCCTGCAGCCCCGCGACGTGGATGTTGACCGGACGCGCGCCGATCGCGCAGCCGCCGGGGAG
The DNA here is from genome assembly GCA_030040575.1 of Gammaproteobacteria bacterium. Classification (GTDB taxonomy): domain Bacteria; phylum Pseudomonadota; class Gammaproteobacteria; order Steroidobacterales; family Steroidobacteraceae; genus JASHUC01. The sequence continues at coordinate 1,118 of JASHTK010000005.1, read as the reverse complement.
CGAGACATCCGCGCGGCCGAACTTCGCGACGAGCGGTCCGAGCACCAGGATCGAGGCGCGCATCGTCTTCACGAGCTCGTAGGGCGCAAAGCACTCGGTGAGGCTCGAGGCATCGACCTCGATCTGCATGCGCTCATCGACCGTCACCCGCACGCCCATGCGCCCGAGGAGCTCGATCGTCGTCGTGACATCCTGCAGGTGCGGGACGTTCGCGACGATGAGCGGATCGTCGGTGAGCAGCGCCGCGGCGAGGATCGGCAGCGTCGCGTTCTTCGCGCCGGAGATGCGCACCTCTCCCTCGAGCGGGATGCCCCCCTGGATCTGCAGCTTGTCCATGTCCTGCCCCCGGCCGCGGCGCTGCGACTAAGCCCCGGCGGCCGCGCGTCCGGCCCACTCCTCGGGGGTGAGCGCCTCGATCGACAGGGCGTGGATCTCGCGCCCCACGCGCTCGCCGAGCGCCCGGTAGATGAGCTGGTGGCGGGCGAGCGAGCGCTTGCCCGCGAACTCGCGCGCGATCACGCGCGCCTCGAAGTGCGTGCCGTCCGGCGACTTGACGAGCACTTCGGCGCCGGGCAGACCGGCGCGGATCAGATCTGCGACCGCCTCGGGATTCATCGGCGCAGTTTACCGGATATCATTGCCGGCATGAGCGTGCCCCCCGCCAGGCCCCTCGATTCGCGCGCCTTGCTCGCGGCCGCGCACCGCGCGCTCGGCATCGAGGCGCAGGCGGTCGTCGCGCTGCAGTCGCGCCTCGATGAGCGCTTCGCCGAGGCCTGCCGCGCCTGCCTCGCCTGCGAGGGACGGGTGGTCGTCACCGGCATGGGCAAATCCGGCCACATCGCGCGCAAGATTGCCGCGACGCTCGCGAGCACGGGCACGCCCGCGCTGTTCCTGCACCCCGCCGAGGCCGTGCACGGCGATCTCGGGATGATCACTCGCCCCGATGTCGTGCTCGCGCTCTCGAACACCGGCGAGACCGAGGAGCTCCTCGTGCTCGTGCCGCACCTGAAGCGCCTCGGCGTGCCGCTCGTGGTGCTCACCGGGGCACCGGACTCGACCCTCGCGCGCGCCGCGACCGTCGCGCTCGACGTGAGCGTTCCGGAGGAGGCCTGTCCGCT
>JASHTK010000357.1 GCA_030040575.1 Gammaproteobacteria bacterium | reverse complement strand
GGAGTTCGCCGAGCTGCTGTTCCGCGATCTCGGCGCGCCGGTCGTCGTGGTGGGCCACGACTTTCGGTTCGGCCGCAACGGCGAGGCCACCGCGCCGCTGCTGCAGGAGGTCGGCGCGCGCCTCGGCGCTCAGGTCGATGTCGTGCCGCCCGTGCTGATCGATGGCGTGCGGGTGAGCAGCAGCCGGATCCGCGAGGTGCTCGCGCGCGGGGATCTCCCTCAGGCCGAGCGCTGGCTCGGGCGCCCGTACGGCATGAGCGGCCGGGTGGTCGAGGGATCGCATCTCGGGCGGCGGCTCGGATTTGCGACGGCCAATCTGCGCCTGCAGCGGCGCAAGCCCGCGCTCGCCGGCGTTTTCGCGGTGCGCGTGCACGGGGTGGGGCCCGGGTGCCTGCCCGGCGTCGCGAGCCTCGGCACGCGCCCGACCGTGGATGGAAGCGCGCCGCTGCTCGAGGCACACCTCTTCGACTTCGCGGGCGATCTCTACGGCCGCGAGATCGAGGTGCAGTTCGTCGCGAAGCTGCGGGACGAGGCGCGCTTCGAGTCCCTCGACGCCCTCGTCGCGCAGATGCGCCGCGATGCGGCCACGGCGCGTGCGATCCTCGCGGGCCTGCGCGAGGAGCCCAGGGCGTGACAGAGCGGGAGAGCGCCGGACGCAGTCGATGAGCAAGACGGACTACAAGAGCACGATCAACCTGCCGCAGACCGATTTCCCCATGAAGGCGGACCTCGCGCGGCGCGAGCCCGCCATGCTCGAGGCCTGGGAGCGGGCCGGCCTCTATCGCAAGATCCGCGAGCAAGCCCGCGGGCGCCCGCGCTTCCTGCTGCACGATGGGCCACCGTACGCGAACGGCGTGATCCATCTCGGCCACGCGATCAACAAGATCCTCAAGGACATCATCGTCAAGTCGCGCGCGCTCGATGGCTTCGACGCGCCCTACGTGCCCGGGTGGGATTGCCACGGCCTGCCGATCGAGCAGCAGGTGGAGAAGCAGCACGGGCGGCCGGGCCAGCAGCTCGATGCGGCGGCCTTCCGGGCCGTCTGCCGCGCCTTCGCCGGGGAGCAGATCGAGCTGCAGCGCGCGGATTTCCAGCGTCTTGGGGTGCTCGGCGACTGGGACCATCCCTATCTCACGATGGACCCGCGCTACGAGGCGCAGCAGATCCGGGCGCTCGGCCGGATCATGCGCGCCGGTCATCTGTACCGCGGCGTGAAGCCGGTTCACTGGTGCACCGAGTGCCGCTCCGCGCTCGCCGAGGCGGAAGTCGAGTACGAGGAGCGGACCTCACCGGCCGTGGACGTGGCGTTCCGCAGCCTCGACAGCCGCGATCTCGAGCGCCGCGTGGGGCTGCCGAGCGGGGCGCTCGGATCCTCGAGCGCGGACGTCGTCATCTGGACCACGACGCCGTGGACGCTTCCGGCGAACCAGGCGGTCGCGCTCCGCGGCACCTCGCGCTACGTGCTGATCGAGGCCGCCGCAGAGGACCGCACACGCCTGGTCACTCTCGCGGCGGAGCTCTCCGAGGCGTCCCTCAAGCGCTTCGGGATGACGGCGCGCCGCCTCGTCGCGCAGTTCGAGGGTGAGGCGCTCGAGGGCCTGCGTCTGCGCCATCCCCTCGAGGACCGCACGGTTCCGGTGATACTCGGCGATCACGTGACGCTCGATGCCGGCACCGGAGCCGTGCACATCGCGCCGGGCCACGGCCACGAGGACTTCGCCGTCGGCCAGCGCTACGGGCTCCCCGTCACGAACCCGGTGGGCGATGACGGCCGCTTCCTTCCCGGCACGCCGCTCGTCGCCGGTCTCAAGGTGGACGATGCGAATGCCGTGATCATCGAGGCGCTGCGGGCGCAGGGCAGCCTCGTGCACTTCGAGCGCATCCGCCACAGCTACCCGCACTGCTGGCGGCACGGGACGCCGGTCATTTTTCGCGCGACGCCGCAGTGGTTCATCAGCATGGACCGCAAGGGGCTGCGCGAGCACACCTTGAGAGACATTCCCGCGGTGCAGTGGACGCCGTCGTGGGGCGAGCAGCGCATCGCCGGCATGATCGCGAGCCGCCCGGACTGGTGCATCTCGCGCCAGAGGACCTGGGGCGTACCGATCACGCTCCTCATCGATGAGCGCACCGGGGAGCCGCATCCGCGGTCGCTCGAGCTGTTCGATGTGGTGGCCGCGCGCGTCGAGCGGGAGGGGATCGACGCCTGGTTCCGGCTCGATCCGGCCGAGCTCATCGGGCCGGAGGCCGCCGGCTACCGCAAGCTCACGGACGTGATGGACGTGTGGGCGGATTCGGGCCTGTCGTTCGAGTGCGTCGGGCTCCTGCGCCCGGAGCTCGCAGGTCCGGCCGATCTGTACCTCGAGGGCTCCGACCAGCACCGCGGCTGGTTCCACAGCTCGCTCCTCATGTGCGAGGCGCTCTACGAGCGGCCTCCGTATCGAGGCGTCCTCACGCACGGATTCACCGTGGACGAGCAGGGCCGCAAGATGTCGAAGTCGCTCGGCAACGTCGTCACGCCGCAGAGGATCGTCGATCGACTCGGCGCCGATGTGCTGCGCCTGTGGGTGGCTGCGACCGACTACGCGAACGAGATGGGCGTCTCGGACGCCCTCCTCAACCGCGCGGCCGACGCCTACCGGAAGCTGCGCAACACGGCGCGGTTCCTGCTCGGGAATCTCAACGGATTCGATCCGCCCCGCCACGCGGTGCACCCGGCGCAGATGGTCGCGCTCGACCGCTGGGCGCTCGCGCGGACCCGGGAGTTGCAATCCGAGCTGATCGAGGCGTACCGCGAGTACGCCTTTCATCTCATCTATCACAAGGTGCAGAACTTCTGCATCGTGGACCTGAGCTCGTTCTATCTCGACGTCGTGAGGGATCGGCTCTATACGACGCGTCCGGAGAGCCTTGCCCGGCGCTCGGCCCAGACCGCGCTCCACCACGTCGCGGAGAGCATGGCGAGGTGGCTCGCGCCGATCCTCTCGTTCACGGCCGAGGAGCTCTGGCGCTGCCTGCCGGGGGCGCGCGGGGAGTCGGTGTTTCTCGCGACCTGGCACGAGCCGCCCGATGCCGGGGCTCACGAGATCGACTGGCCGCGGCTGATCGGCCTGCGGCGCGACGTGCTGCGCGAGCTCGAGAGGCTGCGCGACGCGGGCGCGATCGGCGCACCGCTCGATGCCGAGGTCGACGTCTACTGTGTCCCCGCCGAGTACATGCGCTTCAACGCGCTCGAGGACGAGCTGCGCTTCTTCCTCATCACCTCCGCCGCGCGCGTGCACCGGGTCTCGACGGCGCCCGCGGGCACCATTCCCGCGACCGACTCGGCCCGGGAGGGCGTGTGGATCGCCGTGAGGCCGACCACCGCCGCCAAGTGCGTGCGCTGCTGGCATCGGCTGCCCGACGTGGGCACTCATCCTGAGCACCCCGAGCTCTGTAGCCGCTGCGTCTCGAACGTCGCGGGCGGTGGTGAGCGGCGGAGGTTCGCGTGAAGCGCGCGTGGCGCTGGCTGCCGGTGACGGCCGTCGTCATCCTCCTCGATCAGCTCTCGAAGGCGTGGATCGTCCGGCATTTCAGCTTTGACGAAAGCGTAGCAGTGTTGCCCATGCTCAACGTCACGCTCCGCTTCAACACCGGTGCCGCGTTCAGCGTGCTCGCGGACGCCTCCGGGTGGCAGCGTTGGCTCTTCGCGGGGCTCGCGGTCGCGGTCTCCTGCGGCATCGTCGCGTGGCTCTATCGGCTCGATGCCGGCACGCAGTGGCTGCTCGCCCTCGGCCTCTCGCTCATCCTCGCGGGCGCGCTCGGCAACCTGATCGATCGCGTGTCGCTTGGCCACGTCATTGATTTCGTCGATGTGCACTGGAAGGATGTACATTTTCCGGCGTTCAACGTCGCCGATTCGGCGATCACCGTCGGCGCCATCCTGATGCTCCTCGACGCTTGGATCGTGGGGCGGCACCGGGGTGGCTGAGAGCGGCTGAGGAGAGATGATGGAGATACTGCTCGCCAATCCGCGCGGGTTCTGCGCGGGCGTCGATCGGGCGATCGAGATCGTCGAGCGCGCGCTCGAGCTCTACGGCGCACCGATCTACGTCCGCCACGAGGTGGTGCACAACCGCTACGTCGTCGATCGACTGCGCGGCCTCGGCGCCATCTTTGTCGAGGAGCTGCAGGAGGTGCCCGACGGCTCGACCGTCATCTTCTCGGCCCACGGCGTCTCGAGCGCCGTCGAGCGCTATGCGCGCGAGCGGGGACTCAACGTGTTCGACGCCACCTGCCCGCTCGTCACCAAGGTGCACATGGAGGTGCAGCGCTACGCGCGCGAGGGGCGCGACGTGATCCTCATCGGACATGCCGGCCACCCGGAGGTGGAAGGGACGCTCGGGCGGTTCGATACGTCCCACGGCGGCCGGATGTACCTCGTGCAAAGCGCCGCGGAGGCCGCCGCGCTCACGGTGCGCGACCCCTCGCGGCTCGCGTTCGTCACCCAGACGACGCTCTCGATGGACGACACGGCGGAGATCGTCGAGGTCCTGCGGCAGCGATTCCCGGGGCTCGCGACGCCGCGCAAGGAGGACATTTGCTACGCGACCCAGAACCGCCAGGATGCGGTGAAGAAGATCCTCGAGCGCTGCGAGGCCCTCATCGTCGTCGGCTCAAAGATGAGCTCCAACTCCAATCGCCTGCGCGAGCTCGCCGAGCGCGGTGGCGTGCCCGGGTATCTCGTCGATGGCCCCGAGGAGCTGCATCGGGCGTGGCTCGAGGGCAAGCGGGTCGTCGGGGTGACCGCGGGCGCCTCGGCGCCGGAGGTCCTCGTCCAGCAGGTGGTGGAGCGCCTGCGCTCGTGGGGTGGCGAGACGGCTCGGGAAGTCACCGGTCGCGAGGAGCACGTCATCTTCTCTCTACCCCGGGAGCTGCGGCGCCGCGTCACGGCGGATGCAGGCGCCTCGGCCGGCGCGAGTGCCGCGGCGGATGCGGCCGCGGGGGATGCCGAGACCGAGTGAGGCGGAGCCAAAGTCCGCTCGACTCGCCGTTTGGGCGCTAGCGACAGCCCGGCTATAATAAAAGGTTATGGAACAACGTCCGGCCATACCCGACGTATCGGCGCTCTGCGCACAGCGCCTCTCGGACTTCGGCATCCGCCCCACGGTCCAGCGGATGCAGATCGCCTCGTTGCTGCTTGCCGCTCCGCAACATCTCTCGGCCGAGCAAATCCTCGCGAGCTTGCGCGCGACCGGGGCGCGAGTCTCCAAGGCGACGGTCTACGACACGTTGAATCTGTTCGCCTCGAGGGGTCTCATCCGCCAGCTCTCGGTGGATGGGGCGCGCGCGTGGTTCGACTCGAACATCGGCCCGCACTATCACTTCCACGACCTCGACAGCGGGCGGCTCATCGACGTGCCGACCCCCGAGGTGCAGTTCAGCCGGCTCCCGCCGCCGCCGCCCGGCATGGAGATGGCCGGCATCGATCTGGTGATTCGGCTGCGAAAGAAGCCGACCGAGGG
>JASHTK010000356.1 GCA_030040575.1 Gammaproteobacteria bacterium | reverse complement strand
GTGACCCGCAGGGAGCGGGAGTAGCCGCGGCGGGCGCTACCCGGCCCGGCGCTCCGCATCGGCGCGCCGGCGGCGCCCGCGCCGGGCGTACGGATTGGCATCCGTGCGGAACTCCATCCGGACCGGCGTCGCGTACAGATCGAACCGCTCCCGGAACACGTTGGCGAGATAGCGCTCGTAGGCGCCGGGGAGCGAGGCCGTCTGGTTGCCGTGCACGATGATCCGCGGCGGATTCTTCCCGCCCTGGTGCGCGAACTTGAGCTTGATGCGTCGGCCGCGCACGAGCGGCGGCGGCTGGGCCGCGACCGCCTCCCCGAGCGTCCGCGTGAGCACGGGGGTCGGCATCTCGCGCATCGAGGCGTCGAATGCGCGAACCACCGCGTGCACGAGCTCGCCGACGCCGGTTCCGTGCCGCGCGGAGAGGAAGAAAAGCGGCACGAACGGGGCGAAGTCGAGCTTCAAGGACAGCTGACGGCGAATCTCCGCGCGCTCGTCGGATGCGATGCCGTCCCACTTGTTGACGCCGGCGAGCAGCGCGCGACCGCGCTCGAGGGCGATGCCGAGCACGCTCGCGTCCTGCTCGGTGATGCTGTCGTGGGCGTCGAGGAGCAGCACCACGACGTGCGCCTGGTCGATCGCCTGCAGCGTCTTCGCGACGCTCACGCGCTCCACGGCGTTCTCGATCCGCGCGCGCCGGCGCACGCCCGCCGTGTCGATGAGCACGAAGTCGCGGCCGTCGCGCCGGAACGGCACCAGGATGCGGTCGCGGGTGGTGCCGGGCTCCTCGCTCGCGATGACCCGCTCCTCGCCGAGCAGCCGGTTGACGAGCGTCGACTTGCCGACGTTCGGGCGCCCGATGACCGCCACGCGGATCGCGCTCGGGCTCGGCTCGCGGCTCTCCGCCACCGCGAGGCCCTCGAGCGCCCGCTCGATGAGCTCCCGGCAGCCCTCGCCGTGGCTCGCCGCGATCGCGAGGGGCTCGCCGAGCCCGAGCGCGTGAAACTCCGCGCAGGCGACCGGCGCATCGAGCCCCTCGGCCTTGTTCACGGCGAGGGTGATCGGCTTGCCCGATCGGCGCAGCTCGCGCGCGATGAGCTCATCCTCGCGAGTCGGACCGCTGCGCGCGTCGACGAGGAGGATCAGCCGGTCCGCCTCGGCGACAGCGCGCTCGGTCTGGGCGCGCATCTGCGCCTCGAGGCCTGATGGCTTCTCGACGAGCCCGCCCGTGTCTACGACGATGTAGGGAACCGGACCTCTGCCAAAGCCGTACTGGCGGTCACGCGTGACGCCCGGAACGTCCGACACGATCGCATCGCGCGTCCCGGTGAGCACGTTGAACAGCGTCGACTTGCCGACGTTCGGCCGGCCGACCAGCGCGACGATCGGGAGCACCGGTCCTCCTCACTTGCCCGCCTCGGCATCCTCGGCGCGCCGTGCGGGGTGGCGTCTCGCGCGCATGCTCACGCCGATCGGAGCCGCGCGGAACGCCGCGAGCCGCCCATCGTCGTTCACGACGAGCAGCAGTCCGCCGGCGGCGATCGGCGCGTTGCTGATGCGCACCTTGCCGCTGCGCGTGCGCGCGAGGAGAGCTCCCGTCGTCTTGTCGAGCCAGTGCAGATAGCCCTCGAAGTCGGCGACCACCACCGCATCGCCGAAGACGACGGGCGCGGACAGCTGCCGGTACCTGAGAGCGCCCTGCCGCCAGATCTCCGTTCCGTTGCTTCGATGCATGGCGACGACCTGTCCGTCGGCCGTCGACACGTAAAGCGCGTCGCCGTCGAGACTCATGCCGCGGTAGCTCGACAGGTCGTGCGACCACCAGATCTGGCCGGTGTCGAGGGCGAGCATCGCGACCTTGCCCTGGAACTGCGCGACGTATACGTCGTTCCCCTCGTCTCGCGGGGTGGCGTCCACGTCGTTCAGCTCCTCGATCTGGTTGCTCCCGTGCGGCGTCGAGATCTCGGTCTCCCAGGCGCTCGACCCGTCGCTCAGGTTCGCCGCGACGACCTTGCCGTTGTCGAAGCCGCTGATCGCCACCTCCCCGACGATCTCCGGCCGGGACGTACCGCGCAGGGACAGGGCCGGAACCTGCTGCTGCACCTGCCAGAGCTCATGCCCGTCCACGGGCGAGAGGGCGTGCAGCTTGCCGTCCACCGCCCGCACCATGACGACGCGCGAGGTGACGGCCGGCGCCGCGAGGATCTCGCCCGCGACGTTGACGTGCCACAGGACCGTCCCGTCCGAGGCGCGGAGAGCGAAGACGTCGCCCGCGGTCGAGCCGACGGCGACCAGATCCGCATCGACGCCGGGCCCGCCGCCGAGAGCCGACTTGAGCCGGCGCGCCCAGCGCCTGCGGCCGCTCAGGAGGTCGAATGCGGCGACCTCGCCGCCGCGGCCGGCGGCATAGACCGTACCGCCCCTCACCGCGAGGTCGAGGCCGAGCAACAGGGGTGTCTTGGTGCCTCCCACGCTTGCCGTCCATTCGCGCTCGATGCGCAGGCTCTGCGTGAAGGGCACGAGCTTCTTCGGCGCCTCGACGTCCTTGCTCTTAGAGCAGGCCGCGGCGAGCGCGATGAGCGCGAGGGTGAGGGCTAGGCGGCGCATGGCTTACTTGCTCGCCGCCGCCGCGGGGCGGGAGAGACCGGACTCGGCACGCAGATCGTCGATCTTCAGATTGAGCACGTCGTTCTCCGCGATCGCAGGACCGGCCGCGAGCAGGGCGGCGCGGTATTCGTCGAGCGCCGCGGCCTCATCGCCCTTCGCATCATAGGCGTCCCCGCGGATCTCGTGGTACCGGGAAGCGAAGGCGCCCGCCGGCGGCGCCCCGAGGGTATCGAGCGCCGCGTCCGGCTTGCCCATCGCGATCTCCACTCGCGCGAGCCTCTGCCGCGCGATCGTCGCGAGCTGCGGATCGCGCGTCCTCTGCATCACCTCGCTCAGCCGCTGCGCCGCCTGATCGAGCTCGTTCGCTTCCACGAACGAGCGCGCGGCGGCGAGATTCGCCTGGTCCACGTAGGGGGACCCCGCCTCATCGCGCTGCATCTCATCGATGAGCTGCAGGGCCGCACCGCGGCTGTCCGCGTTGAGGGCTTGCAGGACCTGGTCGTAGCGCGCGCTCGCGGCGAGCTCGACGCGGTCCGTGTGGCTCTGCCACCAGCGCCAGCCGCCGATGCCGAGCGCTCCGACGGCGATGCCGGCGGCGATCCCGGGCCCGTTCGCCTTGAGCCACCCGAGCAGGCGCTCCCACTTCTCTCTCTCCGACAGATACTCATCCACCGATCGATCCCCCCGGCCGCCCGCGGCGAGCCTCGCCCCTCACTGCACCGCGAGCGCCGCGAGGATCCGCTGCGGAAGCTCGGCGAGTGGACACTCGCTCTGACCGGTGTCCTGCCGCAAAGGTTTCAAGGCGGCGGCGCCGCGGCCGAGCTCGTCGTCCGCGAGGACGAGCGCGAGCTGCGCACCGCTGCGGTCGGCGCGCCGGAACTGAGCCTTGAAGTTACCCCCACCGAGCCCGAGCTCGATGCGCAGCTGCGGCAACGCGTCGCGCAGCGACTCGACGACGCGCAGGCCGGCGGCCGCCGCGCGCTCGCCGCTCACGATGACGTAGACGTGCGGACCGCGCAGATCGGGCGGTCGTGCCGCCTGCCGCAGCAGCTCGACCGTCCGCTCGACCCCGAGCGCGAAGCCCATCGCCGCGGTCGCCTCCCCGCCGAGCTGACCGATCAGCCCGTCGTACCGGCCGCCGCCCAAGACCGCATCCTGGGAGCCGAGCGCATCGCTCGCCCATTCGAACACGGTGCGGCTGTAATAGTCCAGGCCGCGCACCAGGCGCGGATTGACGCGGTACGCGACCCCCATCGAGTCGAGCGCCGCGCGCAGCGCCTCGAAGTGGACGCGCGATTCGGGGTCGAGGTGCTCCGTGAGGAGCGGCGCGCCCGCGACGAGCTCCTGCATCTCGGGGTTCTTGCTGTCGAGGATGCGCAGCGGGTTGCCCTCGAGCCTGCGGCGGCTGTCGGCGTCGAGGTGCGAGTGGTGCTTGCGAAAGTAATCGGCGAGCCGGGCGCGGTAGGCGCGGCGCGATTCTGCCGTGCCGAGGGAGTTGAGCTGCAGCGTCACCCGCTCGACGCCCAAGCGCCGCCACAGCCGAGCGGTGAGCGCGATGAGCTCCGCATCGACGTCGGGGCCTGCAAAGCCGATCGCCTCCACGTCGATCTGGTGGAACTGGCGGAACCGGCCCTTCTGCGGCTTCTCGTGCCGGAACATCGGCCCGGCGGACCACAGCTTGTGGCGCTGGCCGCGCAGCATCCCGTTGCCGATGACCGCGCGAAGAATGCCGGCGGTTCCCTCCGGGCGCAGCGTGAGGCTCTCGCCCCCCTGGTCCACGAACGTGTACATCTCCTTCTCGACCACGTCCGTGTGCTCGCCGATCGCCCGCTGGAACAGCTCCGTGTGCTCCACGATCGGCACGCGGATCTCGGTGTAGCCGTACGCCTCGAGCAGCTCTCGCGCCACGGTCTCGATCGACTGCCACAGGGCGATGTCGGCCGGCAGCACGTCGTTCATGCCGCGCACGGCCTGGATCGGATCGGTCAAGCTCACCCCTTCAGCGCTCGCGTCCGCCGCTCAGTTGAGCTCGCGCGGACCGGCCGGCTTGCGGTCCTCGGAGCCGCGCCGGTCGGCGGCGGCGAGCCTCATCGGGGCGATCTGGCCCGAGCGGTTGATCCGAAACTCGACCACCACGTTGCGCGGCGCCTGCGGAACCTCGACCGTGTGCCCGTCGAGCGCGAGGGCGACCTCCGGCGGATTGCCGAGCACCACTCTGAGAGGGGGCATGCCTCGCACGGTGCGCGTCGAGCCGGCGAAGCCGACATCGTAGAACAGGCGCTGCCCCCGCGCATCGTAGACCTCCGTCCAGCTGTCCTCGGTGAAGCGCATCTCGAGCGCCGCGACTCGCGCGGGCGCCCTGAGGCCGAGCTGCGCCGGTGCCGGTGGCCCGAAATCATCCAGGATGGGCTGGGGTCCGACTGCCTCGATCTCGCTCTGCGGGGCAGGCGCCGCATCGGCGACGCCCGCATCGGCGAGGGGTGCCTGAGCAGCCGCACCGCCTGGGACCGGCGCGCCGCCCGCGAGCGTACCGCCCTGCGCCGCCCCGAGGGTGAGGGAGCTCGCCGCGCGCACAGGCGTCGCTCCGCTCAGGTTACCCGAGATCCACCACGCCGTGCCCGTGACCGCAACCGCGACGAAGACGACAATCCCCGGGACGAGGAGCGGACTCGATGCCCTCGCGCGCTCGATGCTCGGGAAGCGCGTCAAATCCGGCAGTCGAGCCGCGTGCGCGCTCGCCGCATAGAGCCCCCGCAGCTCCGCCGCCGACTCCCCGACGAGCTCCGCGTAATGGCCGATGTATCCGCGCGCGTAGACCGGCGCGCCGAGCTGCTCGAACCGCTCGGCCTCGAGCGCCTCGAGCGTCCCGGGCTCGAGGTGCAGGCTCTCGGCGGCCTCGAGCGTCGAGAGCCCCGCTCGCTCGCGCGCGCTTCTCAGGCGCGCGCCGACGCCGCGTGCTCGAACACCCTCTGTGGCTGCGGTCACGACCGGTCACCCGGGGTTCGGGCTCGGCGAGGTGAGCGCGTGGGTCTGGGGCGAATCGGGAAAATCAACGCGCAGGCGCTGCTCGTACCGCTGCTCGGCGACCGGATCGCCGAGCGCGTGCGCGACGCGCACCCCGAGCGCGAGCAGGTCCGCCGTCGCGGCGTAGGTGTCGAGGTAACGGTCGATTCGGCGCCGGGCGTCGCCGAGCTTGCCGTGCTCCATCTCGAGGCTCGCGAGCTGGAAGACGGCCTCCGCGAAGCCCGGACGCAGCGCGAGCGCGCGCTGCAGATCGAGCTCCGCCTCCGCATCGCGGTGCACCGTGTGCAGGCAGACCGCCGCGTTGGTGTAGGCCGCCTCGGGCGTCGCGTAGAGCGGGTCGCGCGCCGTCGCGATCAGGCGCTGGACGCCCTCGTCCACGCGCTGCGTGCGGCAGAGATACACCGCGTAGTTGTTCGACACGTCGGGGTCGCTCGGCGCGAGCCGCAGCGCGGTGTGGAACTCGCGGTCCGCCTCATCGACCTCGCCGAGACGCTCATCGAGCAGCGCGAGCGCGCTGTGCACGGTCGGATCGTGGGGGCTTTCCTTCAGCGCGCGCTGCAGCTTGTCCTGCGCGAGCGCGAGGTCGCCGCGCTGCAGGTAGGCGATGCCGAGCTCGACGTTGTACTTGGCCGCCTCGGCGAACTGCGGTTTCGCGGTCTCCGTGTCCGGGATGGGCGAGATCACCCGGGGCTTCGAGGCGCAAGCGGCGAGCGCGGCGATGAGGAGCGCGCCCGCGATGGAGCCCGTGCGGTCGAGTCGTCGGTTCATGCCTGTACCACCACGCCGAATGCCTTGCTGCCGAGGCGCACCGTCGTGCGATCGATCACCCGGCCCGCGAGCTGGCCGCACGCGGCGTCGATGTCCTCGCCGCGAGTGCGCCGGACGGTCGCGATGAGCCCGCGGCCGATCAGCTCGTCGCGGAACCGAAGGATGCGCTCCTCGGGCGAGCGGCGGTAGCGGGCGCCGGGAAACGGATTGAATGGAATGAGGTTGACCTTCGCCGGGTGTCCGGCGAGCAGCCGCGCGAGCCGGCGCGCCTGGGCGAGGGAGTCGTTCACGTCCTGCAGCATCACGTACTCGAAGGTCACGCTGCGCCCGTTCTGCTCATCGAGGTAGTGCCAGCAGGCCTCGAGGAGCTCGGCGATCGGGTGCTTGCGGTTGATCGGCACGAGCTCGTTGCGCAGCGCGTCGTCCGGCGCGTGCAGGGACACCGCGAGGGCGACGTTGACCTCCTCGGCGAGGCGGTAGATCTGCGGCACGAGACCCGAGGTGGAGAGCGTCACGCGGCGCCGCGACAGATCGAAGCCGAAGTCATCGAGCAGGATCGTGAGCGCCGGGACGACCTGGCGGAGGTTGGCGAGCGGCTCGCCCATCCCCATGAGCACGACGTTGGTCACGGCGCGGCTCGCGGGCGGGCGGTCCGCCTCCTGCGGCTCGCCGAGCCGCGCGACGGCACCCGCGGCGGCGAGCTCGCGCCCGGCGAGCCAGACCTGTCCGACGATCTCGGCCGTCGTGAGATTGCGGTTGAAGCCCTGCTGCGCCGTCGCGCAGAACGAGCAGTCGAGCGCGCATCCGACCTGGGTGGAGATGCAAAGCGTGCCGCGGTCGTCCTCGGGGATGAAGACCATCTCGAACGCCTGCGTCCCATCGGCCTCGAGCTTCCACTTGCGCGTCCCGTCGCGCGAGAGCTGCACCTCGATGATCGCCGGAGCGCGCACCTGCGCCCGCTCGGCGAGGGCCGCCCGGAAGTCCTTCGCGAGGTCGGTCATCTGCTCGATGCGCGCCTCGCCGCGCTTGTAGATCCAGCGGGCGAGCTGCCGCGCCCGGAAGGGCTCGCTGCCGAGCTCGCGCACGTAGGCCTCGAGCGCCGGACGGGTGAGTCCGAGCAGGTTCAACCGTTCGCTGGCGGGAGAGCTTGGCATGGGGCGAGGCGGGCTGCGGGGCGCAGGGTCGAGGTGGGAGGTGGAGGAATGCGGTGGCGTCACGCGGCTCCCGAGCATCACCCGCGCGGGAAGATCTGCGTCGCGGCAAAGAAGTACCCGATCTCGAAGGCCGCGGTCTGCGGCGAGTCCGAGCCGTGGACGACGTTCTGCTCGATGCTGAGCGCGAGATCGGCGCGGATCGTCCCCTTCGCGGCCTTCTTCGGATCGGTCGCGCCCATCACTTCGCGATTTCTCGCGATGGCATTGTCCCCCTCGAGCACCTGCACCAGCACGGGGCCGGAGGTCATGTAGCGGACCAGGTCCCGGAAGAAAGGCCGCTCGCGGTGCACGGCGTAGAAGCCCTCGGCCTCCCGCTCGGAGAGCCGCCGCATGTGGGCCGCGACGATGCTGAGGCCGGCGTGCTCGAGCCGGCGGTAGACCTCCCCGATGAGATTGCGGCCGACGCCGTCGGGCTTCACGATGGACAGGGTGCGCTCGAGCGCCATTCGCTGGAACCTCAGGGGTGAAAGCGTCTGCACAGGCTCCCGCAGGCTCGCTCGAATGCCTCGTCCGGCGTGGAGTCCTCGGGGCGCGGCAGTCTACCGCGGACTTCAGGTGCACGCCAAATGGGCGCGGCGACAGAAATGCCGAATTTGCAAGGACTTTTTCGTCAGACGCTGAAGCTCTCCCCGCAGCCGCACTCGCCCTTGACGTTCGGGTTGCGGAAGCGGAACGCCTCGTTGAGCCCCTGCTTCACGAAATCGACGATCGTGCCGTCGATCAG
>JASHTK010000355.1 GCA_030040575.1 Gammaproteobacteria bacterium | reverse complement strand
CAGATCGCCGTGCTCTCGAGCGCCGGCATCGCGGGGCTGTCCACCACGACGCTCAACGCCCTCGGCACCGCCGACCTGCAGGCGATCTCCACCAAGGACATCCCCGACCTCAGCACCACGCAGATCTCGAACCTCGTGACCGCACAGGCCCAGCTGCTCACCTCCGTGCAGGTGGCCGCGCTCACGTACGCGCAGGTCGAGCTGCTGGTCTCCGAGCTCTCGACGACCCAGGTCAAGTATCTGTCGGTCGTCTAAGCCCGCTCCCGAGGGCCCCGCCCCCCATCGACCCCGATGCGGGGCGGGCGCCGCGCCCGGCAGGCAGGTCGGAGGGTCGCGCGAGCCGCCCCCGTCAACCCGCCACAATGTGACCTGGCCGAAAGTGCGGGCAGGCAGATATTGTTAAGGTCGCAGCGAGGCGGCCTTCAGCTCATCATTCGGCCGCCATCCGACCGTATGAGCGTTGCGGCACAGACCCTCCAGAGCCTACTCGAGCGGATCAATGGCGGACGAGCGGCGAGCACCTTGCCCGAGCTCGAGCAGCTGCTCACGCGCGAGCCCGCCCATGCGGGCCTCCTGACGCTGCGGGCCGAGGCACTGCGGCTCACCGGCCGGCCGCAGGACGCGGTCGAGGCCTTCCGGCACGCTGGACAATCCGGGGGCGGCGCGCGCAACTGGCTCGCGGCCGGCATCCTCCTTGCGGCCGAGCGCCGCACCGATGAAGCCGTGGAATGCCTGCAGCGCGCGCTCGCGGAGGCACCCGACGACGAGGACGTGCTCGACGCGCTCATCACCACTCTCTTCAATTCGAACCGCCACGGCGAGGGAATCGCATTCGCCCGCAGGCAGCTCGCCGTGAGCACCAAGCCCACGCTTCTGTCGCGCGCCGCGCTGCTCCTGCAGGGCAACGACCTCTATGAGGAGTCGTCCGATGCCTTCAAGAGCATCCTCGCCCTGGCACCCGAGGATCCGGCCATCGTCGGATCCGCCCTGGTCCCGGCACGATTCACCTGCGAGTGGGAGTGGATCGAGTCGCTCCAGCACCGCGTCCGCCGCTGGTACGAGCAGCAGAACTTCTCCGCGCCGCAGGAGTACCCGCTGACGCACATCACCTGGTGTGCCGATGAGGCCTACAACCTTCGGGTCACCGAGGCCTACGTCGAGCGGACCCTGGCGAAGGTCGAGCCGCTCGTCGCCCGGTCGGCCCGACCCGCGCGGGAGCGCATTCGCCTCGGCTACCTCTCCTGCGACTTCCGCAACCACGCGACGATGCATCTGATGGCCGGCCTGCTCGAGCTGCACGACCGGCGACGATTCGAGGTGTATGCGTACGACTACAGCGTCCGCGACGTCTCCGAGTATCGCCAGCGCTTCCTCAACTCGGTCGAGCACGCCGTCCCCATCCACACGCTGAGCGAGCGGCAAGCGGCGGAGCGCATCGTCGCGGACGAGCTCGACGTCCTCATCGATCTCAAGCTCTACACGGGCGGTGGGCGCGACATTCTCGCGTACCGCCCCGCGCCGCTGCAGGTCGCTTACCTCGGCTTCCCCGGCAGCGCGGCGAGTCCTCACGTGGACTACATCGTCTCGGACCGCTTCGTCACGCCCCTCGCGAGCGCGCCGTATTACAGCGAGAAGTTCTGCCGGCTGCCGCACAGCTACCAGTGCAACGACCGCTGGCGCCGCGTGGCGCCCGAGCCCGGCACTCGCGCCCTGCACGGCTTGCCGCAGGACAAGGTGATCTTCGGCGCGTTCAACCAGTCCTACAAGATCGACCGCGGCAGCTTCTCCGTGTGGCTGCGCGTTCTGAAGAGCGTGCCGGAGAGCGTGCTGTGGCTGCTCGGACAGAGCCCGGCCGCCATCTCGAACCTCACCCGGCACGCCCGGCTGCAGGGCGTCGATCCGGGGCGCCTGTTCTTCGCCCCGTTCGCCCTGCCCCAGCAGCATCTCGCACGCCTGCCGCTCGCGGACGCCATACTCGATACGCTCGTGTGCAACGGACACACCACGACATCCGATGCGCTCTGGGCGGGCGTGCCCGTCGTCACCGCGCGGGGCCGGCACTTCGCCTCCCGCGTGAGCGAGAGCCTGCTGAACGCCATGGAGCTGCCGGAGCTCGTCGGCGCCGATCCCGACGACATGGTGCGCATCGCGCAGCGCATCGGCACCGATCCGCAGTACCGCACGGCCCTGCGGGCGAAGGTCGCCGCCCACCGCCTGACGACCCCACTCTTTGACACCCCGCGCTTCACGCGCAACTTCGAGCGGGCGATCGAGATGATGGTCGACCGCCAGCGCAGCGGCGCGCCGCTCGAGCATCTCGATGTTCCGGATTGCGGACCCGTCCCCGCCTCGGCCGAGGCGGCCCAGCCGCCGGGACTCACCTCTCCGCTGCAGGTCGCCTACCCGGCCTGCCCCCTGTGCGGTGGGTCGAGCGAGACGCTCGGATTCGCCGACGGCACCCCGCACCGTCTGTGGCACGAGCCGCTGCCGCCGAGCCTCGAGTGGATGCGCTGCGCCTCCTGCGGCCATATCCACACCCGGCACTACTGGAACGAGGCCGGACGCGAGCAGCTCCTGCGCGGCGAGCGGGCCGAACCGCTCGCGACGTGCGGCGAGGCGCTCGCGACGCGGCGGGCGCGCTGGTCCCCTCTCGTGGAGAGGGTCGTGCGGCTGCTCGGGGGCTATCCTGCGGTCGCCGCGCGGCCCACGCGGCCAATCTGGGTCGATGTGGGCTGCGGAGACGGGGCGCTCGCCATGGCGGCGGCAGACTGCGGGTTCGCGGCCGTGGGACTCGAGATCCGCGCCGAGCTCGCCGAGCGGGTCCGGCAAGTGGAAGTGACCGCGCTCCACCAGGACTTCATGCGACTCAAGTTCGAGATCGTGCTCGACGTGCTCACGCTGATCGATGTCATGCAGCAGATGCCGCATCCGCGTGAAGCGCTGGGCAAAGCCGCCGAGATCCTGCGCCCAGGCGGGGTGCTCGTCGTGAGCGCGCCGGATTTCTCCTCCTGCGGCTGGAAGCTCATGGAGGCGTCCAAGGTCAATCCCTACTGGGCCGAGATCGAGCAACACCACCTCTTCAGCCGCGAGCGGCTCATCGCCCTGCTGCGCGAGGCGGGATTCGAGGTGGCGGATTTCGCCATCCCGGGCGAGTACCAGGCGCAGATGGAGCTCTACGCGGTGCGCAAAGCCGGCCGCTGAGGACCGGGCTGGCGGCGTCGCGCCTCGAGCCGCTCGGACTCCTGCAGAAAGCGCTTGCGCAGCCGCACGCGCAGCGCATCGACCGCGCGTGGCACGCGCAAGATCTCCTCGAGGCTGCGGCCGGCCCGCTGCAGCTCGGCGCCGAGAGCGCTCATCTGCAGCTCCAACGCCGCGACGTCAAAGCGCGCCTCGGTCCAGCCGAGATACCAGTGCCAATCGGTGTAGTAGAGCCAGCTGCGCTCGTTGAAGGCGCGCACATGGGTCGGGTCCTGCCAGGCCCCGAGGCCGAGATCGTAGGGCACGAGGATCTCGAAGATGCCGCCCGGCCTCAGGAGCCGCAACACGTTGCTCATGGCCGTCGTCAGATCGCCGATGTGCTCGAGAACATCGAGCGCCACGGCGGTCTCGAAGGTGTTCTCCTCGAGCCTCACCGCGCCGAACCGCGCGGTGCGAACCGAGGAGCCGACCAGCGTCGGCGAAGCCACATCGAGCACCGCATCCGGGCCCCACGCCGGATTGATGTCCACGTTGAAGCAGTCGGCGCGGAAGTCCTTGCCGCTGCCGAGCTGCAGCGTCGCCGGCAAAGCGGGCGGAGGCGTCGAGGCGGCTCCAAGCGAGAGCGCGTCGGCGAGGATGCGCTCCTCGCGGCGCCGCGCGAAGATCCGGTGCGCTCGCTGCCCGAGCGCGCGCCGCTTCTCCGGCTCGCGCACGAGCTCGACGCACGCCTCGACCAGGCGCTCGTAGGGTACGCCGCACACCGCCTCGCGCAGGTCCGGCTCGACGGAGGTGTCCGAGTCGCACTCCGCGACCACCGCCTTCTCGTTCGTGAAGAGGTACGCGGCCCGCACGATCTCGAAGATCTTCGCCGGATAGTAGTGCACAACGAGGACCACCTTGGCGCGCGCGATGGCGCGGTCGCGCTCCTCGCCGTAGACCCCGAAGAGCGCGGCGACGTTGAGGCCGCGCGCCTTGAGCGCCTCGAGGACGGCCTGGCGCCGCGGGTTGAGCGAGCCGTAGAAGAGCACGTCGATCTCCTCGCCGAGGGGCTGGATCCGGGCGAGCTCCGGAGCGTATCCGACCGGCACGAACTGCACCGACCGGGCCCCGAGCGCGGTCAGGCGGCGAACGTTCTCGAGGCTGTAATCCCACACCCGCCGGCTCTTCAGGGCGGCGGCGTAGCGGGAGGTGAGCCAGTCGGAGTGCTCATCGATCTGCTCGGAGTTGTAGAGGATGGCATCGGCCGGCAGCGCGTCGAGCTCCGTCTGATCGAGCAGATGGGCCCCGAAGACGATCTGGCGAGCCGGACCTGGCGGCGGCTCGCGATAGAACGCGCGAACGCCGAGCCGGCGCAGTCCGAAGTACACGCACTCGGCGATCTCGGTCAGGGCCTCGGCGTGGACATAGCCCTGGCGGCGAACCTGGACGATGTGCCAGGCGCTCGCCGCCGGGCCCGCCCGATGCTCGGCGTCGCAGACCGCGGCTGAGGCGGCCGGCAGCGCTGCCGCCGCCTCCGCAGGCGGGAGCGCCACGTGCCCGGTGTATTTGAGGTGAGGGCAGTTCCAGACGCTGCAATCCATCCACTTCGGGCTCACGCCGTGCCGGTGCAGCACGTAGGGCAGGGAGAGCTGGTCCTGGCTGCTCCACTTGACGCACTCGATGAGCCAGTCCTTCATCGCCGCCTGCATGCGGGGACTGTTTCGGTAGACGAAGCAGCCGGCGGCGGCGAGCCACTGGTCCTCGAATCCGCCGTCGGCGAGGTAGCACGAGACCTGCTCGGCAACCGGCTCGCCGGCATATCGGCTGGTGAGATACCGATCACCCGCCGCCATGTGCCGGGTCATGAACTCGATTTCCTCGGCGAGGCTCCTGCGCGCAAAGTGGGGCATCAGGCAAATCTCGCCGTCCCCGAGCGCCTCCACCAGCCATGCCGCGAGACCGCCGCTGGCCACCGTATACGCCGAATCGATCCACGCGATGAGGTCGGCATCCTTGAACCACTCGAAGCCGCACATCTTGGGCAGCTTCGATTGCATCCGCGGCGTGAGCGACAGGGGTCGCGCCGGGAGATCCCCGTCCGCGAAGGACTTAAACTCGATCCGCCATCCCGCGGGCAGGTCCTGCGCCGGCATCTCGACGCCCGCGTCAATGCCTCCGAGGTTGGCCGAAGCGATGCAGATCTTCACGGCGCAAGCTTACAGAGCCCCCCTGCCGAATTATGTGAACACCGTCATGCGCCTCATGGGCGCCGCGTGCCGCCGTTGCCGCGCGTGCCTCGGCCTTCAGCCGACGAATCGCCGCGCGTTGCGGAACAGGCGCATCCAGCCGCTCCACTCCCCGACCCCGTCGGGCCGCCAGGAGTTCTGGACGTTGCGCGCGCAGCGCTCCGGATGCGGCATGGTGATCGTCACGCGCCCATCGGCGCTCGAGAGCGCGGCGATCGCGAGCGGCGAGCCCCCGGGGTTCGCGGGATACCTCGCCGCCGGGCGCCGGTGGTGATCGACGTACCGGAACGCGATCCATCCGCCGTCCGCGCACGCGCGCGCCGCCGCCTCCGAGGTGAACTCCGCGCGGCCCTCGCCGTGAGAGACCACGATCGGCAGGAACGAGCCGCCCATCCCCTCGAGCAGCACGGAGGGGGACTCGAGGATCTCGACGAGCGTGAATCGGGCCTCGAACTGCTCCACGCGATTGCGCACGAAGCGCGGCCAGTGAGCCGCTCCGGGGATCAGATCCTTGAGCGCCGCGAGCATCTGACAGCCGTTGCAGATGCCGAGCGCGAACGTATCTGCGCGCGCGAAGAACGCCGCGAGCTCCGCGCGCGTGCGCTCGTGGTAGAGGATCGACTTCGCCCAGCCCTCCCCGGCGCCGAGCACATCCCCGTACGAGAACCCGCCGCAGGCGACCAGGCCCTTGAAGTCCCGCAGCGTGCGCCGTCCGCCGAGGAGGTCCGTCATGTGCACGTCGACCGGATCGAAGCCCGCGTGGCCGAACATCGCGGCCGTCTCGATCTGACTGTTCACGCCCTGCTCGCGCAGGATCGCGATGCGGGGCCGCTCGCCGCGCGCGATGTAGGGAGCGGCGATGTCCTCCTCAGGATCGAAGCCGAGCGACACGGCGAGCCCCGGATCGTCGGCCGCGGTCTGCGCTGCGAGCTCCTCCTCGGCGCACTCCGGATCGTCCCGGAGCCTGCGCAGGCGGTAGGAGGTCTGCGACCAGGCGCGCCGCAGGTCGACCCACGACTCGTCGAGGACGATTGCGCCTGCGGCCGACACGCGCACCCGCAGCTCCTCGGCCGGCCGGCCGATGCGCTGCGCCTGCCTCGCGAGCCCGTGGCGCGCGAGCACCGCGGCGAGCCTCGGCTCGTCGGCCGCGCGCACCTGCACCACCACGCCGAGCTCCTCGGCGTACAGCGCCTGCGCGGCAGGCCCTGGCGGCAGCTCGATCTCGAGGCCGCAGTGCCCCGCGAACGCCATCTCCGCAAGCGTCGCGAGGAGTCCGCCGTCGGAGCGGTCGTGATACGCGAGCAGCGCGCCCTGCGAGCGCAGCTCCCCGATCGCCGCGGCGAGCCGGATCAGCAGCTGCGGATCGTCGAGGTCGGCGGGCTCCGCGCCGAGCTCCCCGTAAACCTGGGCGAGCGCGGATGCGCCGAGGCGATTGCGCCCCCCTCCCAGATCGATGAGCCACAGCGAGGTCGCGCCCGCCTCGCGCCGGAGCACGGGCGTCAGTGTGCGGCGGGCATCGCGCACCGGCGCGAAGGCCGACACGATGAGCGACACCGGCGCGATGACGGATCTCGCGCCGCCGCCCTCACTCCAGCTCATCTTCATCGAGAGGGAGTCCTTGCCGACCGGAATCGCGATGCCGAGCGCGGGACAGAGCTCCATGGCGACGGCCTCGACCGTCGCGTAGAGCGCGGCATCCTCCCCGGGCTCCCCGCTCGCCGCCATCCAGTTCGCCGACAAGCGGATCTCGCCGAGCGATGCGATGTCCGCGGCGAGGAGGTTGGTGATCGCCTCGCCGACGGCGAGCCGCCCGGCGGCCGGCCCGCTCAGCACGGCGACGGGTGTCCGCTCCCCGATCGCCATGGCCTCGCCGCGATGGCCGACGTGATCGGTGAGCGTCACCGCCGCATCGCTCACCGGCACCTGCCAGGGTCCGACCATCGGGTCGCGGCTCACCAGGCCGCCGACCGTGCGGTCGGCGATGCTGATGAGGAAGGTCTTGTCCGCGACCGCCGGAAAGCGCAGCACGCGGTACGCGGCCTCGCGGAGATCGAGGCTCGCGGTGCTGAACGGCCGGGCCGCCGGCGCGCGGCTCGCGCACCGACGCACCATGCGCGGGAGCTTGCCGAGCAGCATGTCGAGCGGCATATCGACCGGCGGGCGACTCGAGAGCGGATCGCTCACCACGAGCCGGCCGCTGTCATCGAGCGTGCCGATCGCGGCGAGCGGACAGCGCTCGCGCGCGGCGATCGCGGCGAGCCGCGGCAGGTCCGGCGCCGCGACGACGAGCACGTAGCGCTCCTGCGCCTCGTTGCACCACAGCTCGAGCGGCGAGAGTCCGGGCTCGGCGCTCGGAATGGCCCTCAAGTCCACGCGCGCGCCACGGCGCCCGTGCGCCACCGCCTCCGGCACGGCGTTCGCGAGGCCGCCCGCGCCCACATCGTGCACGAGCAGGATGGGATTGTCCGCGCCGAGCGCGGCGCACGCGTCGATGACCTCCTGCGCGCGGCGCTCGATCTCGGCGTTGCCGCGCTGCACGGAGGCGAAGTCGAGGTCCGCGCTGCTCGAGCCGCTCGCGAGCGAGGAGGCCGCGCCGCCGCCGAGGCCGATCAGCATCGCCGGCCCGCCGAGGACGAGGAGCCGCGCGCCGGGCGGGATCGGCGCCTTCTCGACGTGCGGGCGGCGGACGCTCCCCAGACCGCCCGCGAGCATGATCGGCTTGTGGTAGCCGTAGATGCGCCGCGGACCGCTCCCGCCCGCCTCGCGCGCGGCGCGCTGCTCGAAGGTGCGGAAGTACCCGCACACGTTCGGGCGCCCGAACTCGTTGTTGAACGCGGCGGCCCCGATCGGCCCCTCGAGCATGATCTCGAGCGGCGAGGCGACGCGGCCCGGACCGCCGAAGGCCTGCTCCCAGGGCTCGGGGCATCCGGGAATCTCGAGGTGCGAGACGGTGAACCCGACGAGGCCCGCCTTCGGCTTGCCGCCGCGTCCGGTTGCGCCCTCATCGCGGATCTCCCCGCCCGAGCCCGTCGCCGCGCCCGGGAACGGCGAGATGGCGGTCGGGTGGTTGTGAGTCTCAACCTTGATCAGGATGTCGATCGGCTCGCGCACGCCGCGGTACACGCCGGTCGCGGGGTCGGGAAAATAGCGGATCCCCGTCGGGCCCTCGATGACCGCCGCGTTGTCGCGGTAGGCGGAGAGCACGCCCGCCGGATGGCTCGCATGGGTGTGTCGGATCATCTCAAACAGCGATGCCGCGCGCTCCTCGCCGTCGATGATCCAGCGGGCATTGAAGATCTTGTGGCGGCAGTGCTCGGAGTTCGCCTGCGCGAACATCATCAGCTCGGCGTCGGTCGGATCCCGTCCGAGGCGGGCGAAGCTCTCGAGCAAGTAGTCGATCTCGTCTCCCGAGAGCGCAAGCCCGAGCCTCTCGTTCGCGACTTCGAGCGCCGCTCGGCCGCCGGCGAGAGAAACGGTCCTGAGCGGCCGAGGTGCCTCGT
>JASHTK010000354.1 GCA_030040575.1 Gammaproteobacteria bacterium | reverse complement strand
GAAGGCCGATGCTCTATCCGCCTGAGCTACGGGCGCACTGAACGCTTCCAAGCACGTCTCCAAGCCCTCGCGGCCCGTGGGTGGTCGGGGCAGAGGGATTCGAACCCCCGACCCTCTGCTCCCAAAGCAGATGCGCTACCAGACTGCGCCATGCCCCGTCCTGAAAGAGCCGCCGATGCCGAGCCAGACCTCAGCCCCACGGGGGCGCGAATCATACGTAACCCGTCCGATGAGCGTCAATTTACGGGTAACGCGAGGCGAGATCCGAGGACCGATTGGCAAAACGCCGCCAGGACGGCCTACCGGGCCGGCTCCCGAGCCGCCTGCCGGGCCGGCTCGCCCGGTCACGGCGCAGGCACCTTCGCGAGCAGCTCCTCGACGCAGGCTTGCGCCGTCACGCCGCGCGCTTGCGCGGTGTAGTCGAGCAGCAAGCGGTGCCTGAGCGCATCGGCCGCGATCGCCTGCACGTCCTCCGGGCTCACGAAGCCGCGCTCATCGAGCCACGCGAGAGCCCGGGCGCCGCGCTCCATCGCGATCGCCGCGCGCGGACTCGCCCCCCATCGGACCCAATCGCGCAGCTGCGCGCTGTAGTGCTCGGGCCGGCGGGTGGCATCGACGAGCGCCGCGATGTACTCGGCGACGGGGTCGGACAGGATGAGGGTGAGCACCTCGCCCCGCGCGGTGAAGACGGTCTCCTCGCTCACCCGGCGCGCGGGCGGAGCGAGCTCGCGATGCGCGATGGCCTCGCGCCGCGCGAGCGCCATGATCTCGAGCGTACTCGCCCGGTCGGGGTAGTCCACGCGCGTGTGCAGCATGAACCGGTCGAGCTGGGCTTCGGGCAGCGGATAGGTGCCCTCCTGCTCGATGGGGTTCTGGGTCGCCATCACGAGGAACAGCGGCGGCAGCGCATAGCTCGCCGAGCCGACGCTCACCTGCCGCTCGGCCATCGCCTCGAGCAGCGCCGATTGCACCTTGGCCGGCGCGCGGTTGATCTCGTCCGCGAGGATCAGGTTGTGGAACAGCGGGCCGCGCTGGAAGCGGAAGGTGCCCTCCTCGGGGCGGAAGATGTCCGAGCCCGTGAGGTCGGCCGGGAGCAAGTCGGGCGTGAACTGCACGCGCTGAAAGTCGCACTCGAGCGCCTGGGCGAGCGCCTTGATCGCGCGCGTCTTGGCGAGCCCGGGCGGGCCCTCGACGAGCAGGTGCCCGTCGGCGAGCAGCACGACGAGCAGCCGCTCGACCAGGCTCTCCTGACCGATGATCTGGCTCGTGAGGTACTCGCGAAGTCCCGCGAATGCGGTTCGCGCCGGGCTCGTCTCGCGGGTGTCGGGTGCGGCACGACCGCCGCTCGTCGTGGTCATCGATGAGCCTCGTTACGTACGCCGCCAGGCCGTCCTGCCGCCCGGCTTGTCCTCGAGGACCACCCCCGCCTGCGCGAGCGCCTCGCGGATCCGGTCCGACTCTGCCCAGTTCTTCGCCGCGCGCGCCGCGGCACGCGCCTCGATCAGCCGCTCCACTTCGGCATCGTTCACCGTGGCAGCCGCGGAGCTGCCGCTCCCGGCGCGCGAGGCGGCTGCGCCCGGCACGTCCGTCGCGGGCTTTGCGAGCCTGAACCAGCGCTCGGCCGGCAACGCGAGGATACCGAGGACGCCGCCGAGCGCGCGCAGCTCCGCGCCGAGCTCGGCGGCGCGCGCCTCGCTCGTCGCGGCTCTCGCGGAGTTCAACTCGCGCGCGAGCGTCTGCAGCGCGGCCAGCGCTTCCGGAGTGTTGAAGTCGTCATCCATGGCGGCACGGAAGCGGCTCGTGGACTCCCCCTCGAGCGCCGCCGCGGCGGCGGGCGCCTCCCGGAGCGCCGTGTAGAGCCGGCCGAGCGCCGCATCGGCCTGATCGAGCTGGTCCACCGAGTAGTTGACGGGGCCGCGGTAGTGGCTCGCGAGCGCGAAGTAGCGGATCACCTCCGGATCGCGCACGCGCTTCAGCGCCTCGCGGATGGTGAAGACGTTGCCGAGCGACTTCGACATCTTCTCCTCATTGAGCGTGAGAAACCCGTTGTGCATCCACACCCGCGCGAACTCATCCCCGCTCGCCGCGCGGGACTGGGCGATCTCGTTCTCGTGATGCGGGAATTTCAGGTCGAGCCCGCCGCCGTGGATGTCGAAGCGCGTGCCGAGCAGCTGCTGCGACATGACGGAGCACTCGATGTGCCAGCCGGGCCGCCCCAGTCCCCACGGAGAGGGCCAGGAGGGCTCGCCCGGCTTCGAGCGCTTCCACAGCACAAAATCGAGCGGGTCGCGCTTCGCCTCATCGACCTCGACGCGCTCGCCCGCCCTGAGCTCGCTCAGGCGCTCGCCCGAGAGCCGGCCGTAGCCGGGAAAGCGCGCGACGGAGTACATCACATCCCCGTTCGCCGCCGGATACGCGTAGCCCTTGGCGATGAGCGTCGCGGTCATCTCGATCATGCCCTGCACGTGCTGCGTCGCGCGCGGCTCGTGGTCGGGCCTGAGGATCCCGAGCGCATCGTAGTCGCGGTGCATCTCGCGAATGTAGTGCTCGGTGAAGGCGCCGATCCCGACACCGCGCTCGGCCGCGCGCTGAATGATGCGGTCGTCGATGTCGGTGATGTTGCGCACGAAGTTGACCGCGAAGCCGCGATACGTGAGATACCGGCGCACCACGTCGAAGACGATCTTCGAGCGGGCGTGTCCCATGTGGCACAGGT
>JASHTK010000353.1 GCA_030040575.1 Gammaproteobacteria bacterium | reverse complement strand
GAAGCGCTTGACGCCGAGGCGTTTGGAATGAGAGTCGCGGCCGTTTTTGGTGCTACCGCCTGCTTTCTTGTGTGCCATGTCCGCCGAATCCTCTATGAACGGGCTCGAGTCAACCGGCGCTGATCTCGGTCACCTTCACCTCCGTGAACGGCTGCCGATGGCCCTTCTGGCGCAGATAATGCTTGCGCCGCCGGAACTTGACGATGGAGACCTTCGCACCCTTGCCATGACGAACGACCGTCGCCACGACCTTGCCTCCGTCGATCCGCGGTGTCCCGAGCCTCACGTCCGCCCCCTCGCCGACGAGGAGCACCTCGCCGAACTCGACGGTCGCTCCGGGCTCGGCATCGAGCTTCTCGATGCGCAGGACGGCGTCCTTCGTCACCCGATACTGCTTGCCGCCGGTCGCAATTACCGCGTACATGATGAGCGTTCCCAACGTGAGGCCGGCCGGCCGTGCGCGGCCGACGCGCGAAAGGCCGCGCATTCTACGCACCGCGACCGGACGGGTCAAACGGGGGATTCCCGAACGGGGGCCTGCACTTACACTCGCCCGCAGACCTCGCTCGAGGCCCTTCTCGGCTACCCGTCCGCTCGCGGCCTCTCGCGACCCGCACGCCCGCGCCGCCCATGACCCTCGATGAGATCCGCACGCTGGTCCGCCACGATCTCACCTCGGTCGATGAGGTGATCCGTTGTCGGCTGAAGAGCTCCGTGCCCCTCATCGATCGGGTCGCCGAGCACATCATCGCCGGAGGCGGCAAGCGTCTGCGCCCGCTCCTCGTGGTCCTCGCCGGTCGGGCGTGCGGCCACAGCGGCACGGCGCACGTCGAGGCGGCCGCGTTCATCGAGTTCGTCCACACCGCGACGCTCCTGCACGACGATGTGGTGGACGGCTCCTCGCTGCGGCGCGGGCGCGATACCGCGAACGAGGTCTTCGGCAACCAGGCGAGCGTGCTCGTCGGGGATTTCGTCTACTCGCGCGCGTTCCAGATGATGGCCTCGCTCGATTCCCAGCGCGTGATGGAGATCATGGCCGACGCCACCAACGTCATCGCCGAGGGCGAGGTGCTGCAGCTCATGAACGCCCACGACCCGCAGACGACCGAGCAGCGCTACCTCGACGTCATCTACCGCAAGACCGCCCGGCTGTTCGAGGCCGGCGCAGAGGTCGCGGCGGTGCTCTCCCAGGGCAGCCCGGAGATGCAGCGCTGCCTTGCCCGCTACGGGCGCCATCTCGGCACCGCCTATCAGTTGGTCGATGACGTGCTCGACTTTCGCTCCAACCCCGCCGAGCGCGGCAAGAATCTCGGCGACGACCTTGCCGAGGGCAAGCCGACGCTTCCGCTCATCCACGCGCTGCGCCTCGCGAGCGACCCGGACCGGGCGCTCATCCGCGAGGCGATCGAGAGCGGCGGCCTCGCGCGGCTCGAGCCGATCATCGGGGCCATCGAGTCGAGCGGCGGTCTCGAGTACACCGCCGATCTCGCCCGGCGCGAATCGCAGGCGGCGCTCGCGGCGCTCGCGGCGCTGCCGGATTCGACCTACAAGCGGG
Organism: Gammaproteobacteria bacterium; assembly: GCA_030040575.1. GTDB lineage: Bacteria > Pseudomonadota > Gammaproteobacteria > Steroidobacterales > Steroidobacteraceae > JASHUC01. The sequence goes on along the minus strand of JASHTK010000353.1, from coordinate 7,288 downwards.
GACTCGAGGCCCTCGCGCGCTTTGCGGTGGAGCACACGACCTGATGCGTCCCTGACCCAAGGCGATAGAATTCCCGCCCGAGAGAGGTGCGGCCCCGCGGCTGCGTCCAAGCTGAAACGAGTTCGTGACCGGAGGGGTTCGATGTCTCGGTACCTGCGACTCGCTGCGATCGCCGCCCTCGCCGCCTCGGCCGGTTGCTTCAATGCTCCGCAAAGCGCGAGCGGTAACGGCCCGGCGCTCGGGAACGGCAACCTCACCGCCGACAGTCAGGGCGGCAACACGGTGAACGGCTCCGTTCGAGTCCTCGACCACGAGAAGACCGGCGACGTGACGACCGTCAACGGCTCGATCGAGGTGGGCGACGACGCGACGGTCGCGGACGCCCAGACGGTCAACGGCACGATCAGCCTCGGCAGCGGCACCAGCGCGAACTCCCTGAGCACGGTCAACGGATCGATCTCGCTCGACGACGGCGCGCGGGTCGCTCTCACGGTCCGCGCCGTCAACGGCTCGCTCACGCTGCATACGGGCGCCGACGTCGGCGGGTCGCTCGTCAACGTCAACGGCCCGATCAACTTGAACGCCGCCCACGTGGGCGGCCGCATCACGACGGCGAACGGCGACATCACCGTCGAGGGGGCCTCCCACGTGGACGGCGGCATTCTCGTCGAGAAGCCGCAGGAAGGCTGGTTCGACCTCACGCACGAGCCGCGCATCGTGATCGGACCCGGCTCGGTCGTGGCGGGCGAGCTGCGCTTCGACCGCAAGGTCGAGCTCTACGTGAGCGACAAGGCGAAGATCGGCCCGGTCACCGGCGCGACGCCGCTCCGGTACCCCGGCGAGGGGCCGGTCGGGTAGCCTCGAGGGGCTCGGTGTGCCGCGCGACCGAGCCGCCGCCGCGCGCAGCGGGGTTGCGTTGAACGCCCTCGCGCCATCCAGTAGACTGCGCGGCCCGCCCACCGATCCGGGGTGTAGCTCAGCCTGGTAGAGCGTTTGGTTCGGGACCAAAAGGTCGCAGGTTCAAGTCCTGTCACCCCGATCACTGATTCACACTGCGGATGAGTCTGCACGGCCGACGCAGGCGGAAGCGCACAGCCCGAGACCGCGTACGGCTTTCCCCGCAGACACCTTGATTCGAAAACACCGCCGTTCTGAGGCTTGCGCTGACCGCGAGCGTCGTAGCGCGCGAGTTGACTCGATCGTCAGCGTAGGTGCCGAAGGCTCTCAATCGATGGCACGAAGTAGTAGGACCCGCTTAACGGTTGCGTATAGTGAGTCAGCGCGTCACGGGTGCCGGTCACCAGGCCCGCCATGCTCTCCAGCATTCGGGAGAGGCGCTTTTGCTCTGCGCTGAAGCCGACAAACATGGTGCCATGCTCCCTCACGCTGCCGTAGGGCATGTTGCGCCGGAAGATGTGCCCAAACTCATCTTGGTCGGTGCGGGCGACATGTGAATACGGCGGCTTGTCCTGCAGCTCGGTACTCTCCGACTTCGTGCGGCCCATGACACGTTCTTGTTGCTCGACAGGCAGCGCCTCCCATTCTGCGACCTTGTGCTGCCACTTTTGCAGCAACAGCACGGAGCCGCCCGCACCAGGCACTCCTTCCGGCAGGAGTGCGTCAGTCGGAGCATCGAGCAATGTCGGATTCTCCGAACCATCGATGAACCCGGTGAGATCGCGGTCATGTCGATAGGACCAGCTGCAGGTTTCCTCCGCCAGCACGGCTTGGGACGCGAGATCGCGCACGACGGACCGAGCCCTATCGAAGATCACGTCGTAAGCACTGCCGGAAAGCCATACGATCGCGTCGTGCTGGGTGGCAGGCATCACAAAGCCCTCTACCCCACGAATCTCGTGGTTGAAACCCTCGACGCCCTGCGGGGCATCCTCCGGAACCACCTCGCGCCATAGTTCCGGCCGAAAGCCCAGGACGAAGTTCACGCCTCCCGTCGTGGTCCGCGGCTCGTGAATTGCGGCAACGTTGGCGAAAAACTCTTTGCGTTTCTTCTCATCGACAAGGTCGAATTCCAAGTATGTGTGCGCGGACGTACCGAGCGCAAAGATTCCCGCTTGAGAGGTGTGCATGAGGAAATTATATCAGTCAGCTCTTTCCCGGCACGGAAATACGTGCTCGGCGACGACAACACACTGCGACCAGACGCTCGACCGACTCATGCTCCCACTGCGGCAACCCCGGGCTGCGGTGTGGGTGCCGGCCCGGCGCTGTATACCTGTCAGGTGTTCGCAGGCGATTTCGCCATCCGCAGCAGTCTCAAACGTGCGACTCTCCCAGACGTGGCAGCGGACGTTTTGTGTGATCCCGCCGCTCGCACGAACCTGAGCGCGTCATCGGCAAATTGACGCAACAAGCGCGCCAGTTCGGCGAGGTCCCGCCTATCCCACTCGGCGAGCAGCGAGGTGAGGATCCTCTCCCGCGCCTCGTCCAGAGCTCCGGTCATGGCGCGCCCCTTCGCGGTGATCGCTGCGTCGGTGATCCTCGCATCCTCGCGGTTGGCCCGGCGGAGCACGAGACCGAGGGCCTCGAGCTTCGCGACTTGACGGCTCACGGTCGTGTAATCGCGGCCGCAGAGCTCGGCCAGCTCGCCGATTCCGAGGGGCCCTCTGCGCTCGATGCGCGCGAGGAGTGGAAACAACGCCCGATCGAGGTCGACGCCCGCGAGGGCAATGAGCGCAGCGTCTGGCTGAGGCCTGTTCAGCACGCCGGTGAGATCGAGCAGCGCCTCGCGAAGTTGCCGCAGTTCCCGCTTCATGGCTCACCCGGTCGCCTTATTTATGTGTATCATACACTTAATTAGCCGAGGCGATCACCGTCGACCGGCAGTCGACCGCCTGTGAGGACTCATCCGTGAAAGCAGCGCTGATCGTCGAGCCCGGCCGGGCGCCCGTCTATGGAGACTTCGCTGACCCCATCCCTGCACCCGGTAAGAGCGTCATCCACGTCACGGCGGCCTCGATCAGCCACGTGACTCGCAGCCGCGCGTCCGGGAGACCTGACAGCTCCGCGGGTACCCTGCCGCTGATCCCAGGCATCGACGGAACCGGCGTCATGGAGGATGGACGCCGCGTCTATTTCGCGGCGCCGGAGCCTCCATACGGCGCCATGGCCGAGCGTTGCCTCGTGGACAATGGCCATTGGTTCGCGCTGCCCGAGGGCCTCGACGAGCCGACGGCGGCCGCCCTCGCAATTCCGGGAATGTCGTCGTGGGCAGCGCTCGTCGAGCGCGCCAAGCTGCGCGCCGGCGAGACGGTCCTCATCAACGGAGCGACCGGGACCTCGGGTCGATTAGCGGTGCAGATCGCCAAGCACCTCGGAGCCGGGAAAGTCATTGCAACCGGGCGCCGCACCCGATCATTCGACGCCCTCCGCGCCGTCGGCGCCGACGTGACCGTCGAGCTGGTGCAGGACCGGGATGCGCTCGAGCACACCGTGAGACACGAGTTCGAGCAGCGGATCGATATCGTTCTCGACTACCTGTGGGGCACGACCGCCGAGACCCTGATACTCGCGGCCGCGAAGGCGGGTACCGAGGGGGCACCGATCCGCTACGTGCAGATTGGCGCCAGCAGCGGCCCTGACATCACTTTACCCGCCGCTGCGCTGCGTGCGTGCGGTTTGCAGCTCATGGGCAGTGGGATCGGCGGCATCCCCCTTGCGAGACTCATGCAAGCGATTCAAGGCGTCTTGGCGGCTGCCGCGTCGGGCGGCTTTAAGATCGCCATCAGAACCCTGCCGCTGGCGCAGGTGACGCAAGCCTGGGCCATCGAGGACAGCGACTCGCGGATCGTTCTTCTGCCTTGAGGGGCTGCGGTGGTCTGAGACCGAGCGACCCCTTGCTCACGGAAGCGTCAACCGATCCGCTCGCCTCAGCGCCGGGAACAGCCGCATCCACAGCCCCGCGGCGATCAACGCGGCGACGCCACCGGTCGCAACGGCCGGCATCGTCCCGATCAACGCAGCGAGCAGACCGGACTCGAACGCGCCGAGCTCGCTCGATGTGTTGATGAACAGCATGCTGACTGCCGAGACGCGGCCACGCAGAGCGTCCGGCGTTGCCAGCTGCACGAGCGCAGAGCGAATGTTGACACTCACCATGTCGGCGGCTCCGACGACGATCAGCGCCGCGATCGATGCGAGGAGCGAGGTGGAGAGCGCAAAGACCACGGTCGAGAGCCCGAACGCCGCAACGGCGGCAAACAGCTTGTTGCCGGCAGCGCGCTCAGGCGGATGACGGACTTGGTAAAGTGCCGTTGCGCAGCCACCGACAGCCGGCGCACTGCGTAGCAGACCTAGCCCGATCGGCCCTGCGTGCAGGATGTCACGTGCATAGATGGGCATGAGGGCCGTTGCCCCACCCAGCAGCACGGCGACGAGATCGAGCGAGATCGCGCCCAGCAAAACGGGCTGGGATCGCACGTATCGGAGACCTGCCACCACACGAGCGATGCGGTCTACGAGCGCGGGCGTATCCGTCGCTGCCACGCGTCGGCCCGAGACGGTCACGACGCCGAGTGCGGCTGCCAGAAACGCCGCACAGCACATTCCGTAGGCGCCGGTCGCCCCTGCCGCAAAGGCCAGCCCTCCGAAGGCGGGACCTGCGACGACGGCGGCCTGCCAGAGCGAGGAGCTCCAGGCGATGGCTCGCGGTAAGCGCTCAGGAGAAACCAGGAGCGGCAGCAGGGCTTGGCCGGCCGGTTCCGCGCAAGCACGCGCTGCCCCGGATAGCATCAGTACCGGATAGACCGGCCAGAGCGGGAGCGGCGCTCCCCGTGCCACCATCAGGAAACCGCCTGCACAGAGCGCCTGCACGGCGAGGGCGGCAGCGAGGACGCCTCGCGGGCGCAAGCGGTCGCAGATCTCCCCCGCCGGTAGCACGAGGAGCATCATCGGGATGAACTGCACGAGACCCACGAGCCCGAGCGCAAGCGGTGTCTTGGAGCGCGCGTAGACCGTCCAGCCAATCGCCACGGACTGCGCGAGCGACGCCGCTTCGGTGAGGAAGCGCATCGCGAGGCAGATCCACAGGTCGCGCTCGCGATACACCCCACCGTCATCAACTGTCGTGGGGCCTGGCGCGCTCATCGGATCGGCTGAATGGGGACATCTCGACTCGCCCCCTGGAATGCGAGCACAATGCTCATATTGTGGCGAAGCACGCCCCATTGACCACTCGCATTTCGCCGCGTTCGGGGGCGATGCGTAAACGGCCAAAACAAGCGCGTTCCCGAGCGACCCTCGAGGCGATACTGGAGGCCGCAGCTCACATTCTGGGGGAACGCGGCTGGGAGGGGATCACGACCAATGTCGTGGCCGAGGTGGCCGGGGTGAGCATCGGCTCGCTCTATCAATACTTTCCCCACAAACTGGCGCTCGTGGAGGCCGTGCGGCGCCGGCATTTCGATGACGTGCTTGCGGTGCTTTGCGCCGCAGCCGACAGCCGGCTACCACGTGCGCGTCGTATCGAGGCGCTGGTCGACGGCATGATCAGTGTGCATCGCCGATATCCCGCAGCTCATCGTGTCCTGCTGGAAGAAACGCCACGCGGCAAGGAAACCGGCGCCGTCCACGATCGATTCGCGGTCACCCTGCATCAGCGCTATGAAGCCATCGTCAAGGCGAATGCCCGTGGCGCCTTGAGCGACCATACTCACCTCGCTGCGCGGGTGCTGGCTGCCGCGGTCGCCGGGGTGGTTCACGAGGCGGCAAGTCAGGGGACGCTGCAATCCGACGGTTTGAGGCTCGAGCTGCTGAAGCTCGTGGAGTCCTACTTATCGGCACCGCCGCAGTCAGCGTGAGGAGCGCGCCGATGGCGCAACGCAAGTGATCGCCCTCCGGCACGAGCTGCCGCGCGGCGCGGGGAGCGGCGCGGTCGCGAAGCGCGGAGCACGCCGCACGAGCACGGTCGTCCGCGCCGCACTCACGCTCGCGCTCGCAGGCCTTCTCGCAGCCTGCGCCACGGCGCCCCGCACGCGCGCGATCCACGCTGCGACCGGACGGACCATCGCCGCGGTGGCGGCGAGCCTCATCGGCACGCCTTATCGATTCGGGGGCGCCGACGACCGCGGCTTCGATTGCAGCGGGCTCGCCGTCTATGCCTACCAGAGGGTCGGCATCGTCATTCCGCGCAGTGCGGCCGAGCAAAGACGCACGGCGCGTCGCGTACCGCTCGCGCGCCTGTTGCCCGGCGATCTCGTGTTCTTCCGGATCGGCGCGCGCCGCGTCAATCACGTGGGCATCTACGTGGGCGGCGGCCGCTTCATCCACGCGCCGCGCTCCGGTGCCCTCGTCTCCTACGCGAGCCTCCTGCAGGGCTTCTACCGCCGGCATCTCGTGGGCGCCGGGAGCTTCTGGCGGTAAGGGCGCGCGAGAAGCCGACACACGGTTAGGCATTTGTGCGTATTCGTCTCGTGCGGCGGCGGTGCAAAGATCGAGCGAGTGGCTCGGGAACAGCATGATGGAACACCGCTCCGAAGCGCTGAGCGCCTCCGGCCCGAGCCCGCGAGAGTCCCGCGTGGATGATCCGGCCACGGCCGCGCCGCCCCCGGGGCGCATCGTCGCCGTGCACGGCTCGGTCGTCGATGCGGCATTTCCGGCCGGACAGCTGCCCGCGATCAACGATGCGGTGGCGATCGAGTGGGACGTGGGCCCCGCGCTCATCGCGGAGGTCCAGCAACATCTCGATGCGGAGCGCGTCCGGCTGGTCGCGCTCCAAGGCACGGGGGGGTTGAGACGCGGGACGCCGGCCCGCGCGCTCGGCGCGCCGATCCGCGCGCCCGTCGGGCAAGCCGTGCTCGGCCGCCTGCTCGATGCGATGGGCGAGCCCTGCGACGGCAGGGAGCAGCTGCCGCCCGATACGGCGCGGCGTCCCATTCACGCCTCCGCCCCGCCACTGGCCCGGCAAGGGGCCGCGCGCGAGATGTTCCACACCGGGATCAAGGTCATCGATCTGCTCTCGCCTCTCGTCGCGGGGGGCAAGGCGGCGATGTTCGGCGGTGCCGGAGTCGGCAAGACCGTGCTCATCATGGAGCTCATCCGCACGACGGTCGAGCGGCACTCGGGCCTCTCGGTGTTCGCGGGCATCGGCGAGCGCTCCCGGGAGGGTCACGAGCTGCTCGTCGAGCTCCGCGAGTCGGGGGTGCTTGAGCGCACCGCGCTCGTGTTCGGGCAGATGAACGAGCCGCCCGGGGCGCGCTGGCGCACGGGCCTCACCGCGCTCACCGTCGCCGAGCACTTCCGCGACAGCGCGCACAAGAACGTGCTGCTCCTC
>JASHTK010000035.1 GCA_030040575.1 Gammaproteobacteria bacterium | reverse complement strand
GCGTTTCGCGGCCGAGCTGACACGCATCAAGATCGGTGACGTCTGGCTGGTCGAGGTCCGCACCGAGGCTGGACATCTGCGATTTCCCGCCTCGAAGGCTCCCCTGCCCTTCGGACCCATGTGGTCGCTGCAGCTCGTTCTCGAAGGGGAGTGCACCGAGCGGCAGTGGGGCCGCGAGGCCCGCCTGAAGGCCGGCGACTTCGCCCTGCACACGAGCGCATCGCTGCAGCCCTACGAGGCAACGAACCGCGTGCCGATGCGAATCCTGCTCCTCACGATGCCCAGGCACGTGCTGCGTCGCTATCTGCCGTGCCCGGAGGAGGTCGCCGCGATCGCGATGGCGGGCGACCGCGGCGTGAGCGGCTTCGCCTCGGGGCTGCTGCGGCACTACTGGAGCCGCTGTCGCGCGGAGTCGGTCGCGGTCATGCATCCTCAGGTCATCCACGGGATCCTCGAGATCGTCGCGAGCGCGTACACGAGCCGCCCCGAGGCAGGCGGCTTGGCGCCCTCGGCCACGTCCCACCGTGCGCGGGCCGTCTCATTCATCGAGTCGCATCTGCGCGAGCCGGATCTGGCGCCCGGGCGCGTCGCCTCCGCCCTGCAGATGACCACTCGGAATCTGCACTACGCGTTCTCCCATCAGCGCGAGACCGTGCATCAGTACATCGTGCGCCGTCGGCTGGAGGAGAGCGCCCAGGTCCTGATCAGCCCCGCGCCCCGGCGCACGATGTCGGCTATCGCGCTCGACTTCGGCTTCTGCAACGCGAGCCAGTACGGCCGGGCCTTTCGACGCATCTTCGGGATGACGCCGAGCGCGTACCGGCGCCGGCACCGCTCCGGCGAGCCGCTCGTGCTGACTCGCGCTGCGCCGCGCAGATGAAGGCACCTTCACCGCAAGCCGAGCCGTCGGGCCGGTCAACCCCGGGGGCGCAGGCGCGTTATACAATGCCGATGTTTTCCCGTTCGTCTGCCCGAGCGGGCGAGGTGCTCATGACGATGCGCGCGATCCGTACCGCTCTCGTGACGGCGCTCACCTGCGCCCTCGCCGGTTGCGCGACGCTGTACGTCACCTCCACCGTCAATCCGACGCTCACCCGCGCCATCCAGTGCCGGACGGTCGCCTGGGCCGGCTCGTTCAGCGGCGCGAACCCCCTCCTCACCACCATCGCCAATCCCGTCAACGAGAGCCTCCTGCGGAACGCCATTTCCGCGCAGCTCGGCACGAAGGGCGCGCAGCTCGTCTCGGCCAATGCGGACTGCCTGATCGGCTACGGCATCGGTGCGCGCAACGTGATCGAGGGTGCGTATCCGTACTGGGGCTGGGGATGGGGCTGGGGTCCGCGTTGGGGCCCGGCTTGGGGTCCAGGGTGGGGGTGGTACGGCCCGCCCGATGTGTACCGCGAGAGCATCATCGCCGTCGATCTTTACGATGCCCACAGCCGCCAGGCCCTCTGGCACGCCTACGTGCATCAGGATCTGTTCGGACTGACGGGCCAGAAGGCCGAGCAGAGCATCGACGCCGCCGTCGCGGCGATCTTCACGAAGTATCCGGGCTGACCCGCCGCAGGCTCCGGACCGACCGCCGCGCGGGGACCGGTCAACCGGTCCGCAGCCTCGCGATCGGCGCACGAACCGCGACCGTCTGCCCCTCCCCTGCGAGGATCTCGACCAACTCGCCCGCCTGGGGAGCCGGCACCTCGACGGTCGCCTTGGCGGCCTCGACCTCCACCAGGGTCTCTCCGGCCTGCACGGCCTCGCCCACGGACTTCAGCCACCGGAGGATCTCGCCGTCCTTCATCCCCATCCCGAACTGAGGCAGCAGCACGTCGATGACCGGCATCGCTAGGCTCCGGCGCGCCTCGGCGAGGCCGCGGGGTCGAACCCGATCACGGTCCGGACCGCCTCGAGGATGCGGGCCTTGTTCGGGAAAAGTCGCGCCTCGAGCGGCGGGCTGAACGGCACGTGCGTGTCCGGCGCGGTGACGCGCAGGACCGGCGCGCGCAGCGCGCCGAACGCCCGCTCGGCGACGGTCGCGGCGATCTCGCTCGCGGCGCTGCAGGTCCGATGAGCGGGATCGACGGCGATGAGTCGGCCCGTCTTGCGTACCGACCGGAGGATGGTCTCCACATCGAGCGGCGCGAGCGTGCGCGGGTCGATCACCTCGACCGACACGCCCTCCTTCGCGAGCTCGGCGGCCGCTGCGAGCGACTCGGAGACCGAGGCGGCGAGGGCGACGACGGTCACGTCGCGGCCCTCGCGCCGCACCGCCGCCTTGCCGATCGGCACGAGCACCTCCTCCTCATCGGGGATCTCCATCCGCGAGGACCACAGCCCCGCATCCTCGAAGCACAGCACCGGATCGTCGTCGCGCACCGCCGATTTGAGCAGACCCTTCACCTCGAGCGCGTTCGAGGGAACGATGATCTTCAGTCCCGGCACGGCCATCAGCATCGGGTACGGGCGGTCCGAGTGCTGCGCGGCGGTCGAGTTGCCGTAGAAGAGGCTCAGCCGCAGGACAAGCGGCAGCCGGGCTTGTCCGCCGTACAGGTAGCGTGACTTCGCGACGATGCTCACGAGCTGATCCATCGCCGGGTAGATGAAGGAGGCGATCGTCACGTCGACGATGGGACGCATGCCGACCATGGCGGCCCCGGCGGCCGCGCCGATGAAGCCTGCCTCGGAGATCGGCGTGTTGCGCACGCGTTCCGTTCCGAACGCCTCGGCGAGTCCCGTCGTGGTCCCGAACAGGTTCGTCGCAAGATCCTCGCCCATCATGAAGACGCTCGGATCGCGCTTCATCTCCTCGAACTGCGCGTCGCGGATCGCCTCGAGGAAGCTCTTTCTCGCCATGCGACTCTCCGCCTCGGCCGCCTCAAGCGCAGCCGCTCGGGCTCTCGGGAAGCGGCAGACGCTCGACGAACACATCCTCGAACGCCTCCTCGAACGAGGGAAACGGACTCGAGCGGGCGAACTCGACCGCATCGGCCACCTCCGCCGCGACCTGCGCCTCGATCAGCGCGACCTCCGTTTGCGCGATCGCAGCCTCGAGCATCCGGGCCTTAAAGAGGGCGATCGGATCGCGCTGGCGCCACCGGGCGAGCTCCTCGCCGCGGTCGATCGCAAAGCCGGGGCCGAGATTCACCGCATGGTCGGCGTACCGGTAGGTCTTCGCCTCGATGAGGGCCGGCCCCTCGCCGCGTCGCGCCCGCTCGGCCGCCGCCAGCACCTCCTCGTAGACGAGGACCACGTCCTGGCCATCGACGATCGAGCCTGGAATCGCGTACGCCTGCGCCCGATCGGCGACGTTCGCGACCGCCATCACCGTCGAGGCGCGGGTCGTCGCCCCGTAGCCGTTGTTCTCGCAGAGGAAGATCACCGGCAGCCGCCAGATCGCAGCGAGGTTCAGGCTCTCGTGAAAGGTCCCCTCGTTCGAGGCTCCATCGCCGAAGAAGCAGAGCGTCACCCGGTCAGTGCCCTTGAGCTTCGCACCGAGCGCCGCGCCGACCGCGACCGGCATCCCCGAGCCGACGATGCTCGTCTCCCCGAGGCTGCCGACCGAGAAATCGGCGAGGTGCATCGATCCGCCCTTGCCCCGGCACACTCCGGTGCGCTTGCCGAAGAGCTCGGCCATGAGCGGCCGCAGCGCCGCGCCCTTGGCAATCGGATGGCCGTGGGAGCGGTGGTTCCCGACCATGTAGTCGTCCCGGCGCAGCGCCATGCACGCGCCGACGACCTCGCCCTCCTGTCCCGCCGCCGTGTGCAGCGCTCCGGGGATCTCGCCCACCGAGGCGAGCCGGCCCGCCTCATCCTCGAACGTGCGGATGCGCACCATGCGTCGATACAGCTCGCGCCACAGGTCGGCATCGGTGCGGGTCATCGCCGCTCTCCTCGCGGGGTCGGGTGCGGCGCTCATTCTGTGCGGCCTCAGCGCCCGTTTGCAATAATGAGCGCCCGCTCGCGACGCCCGACGATGTCCGACTGGAATCCGCTCCTTTACTCGCGCTTCGAGACCGAGCGCACGCGGCCCGCCGCGGAGCTGCTCGCACGCGTGCCGCTCGCCGCGCCCCGGCGCATCGTCGATCTCGGCTGCGGTCCGGGCAACTCGACGGAGCTGCTTGCGAGACGCTACCCCTCCGCGCGCATCGCCGGCATCGATGCCTCGCCCGCGATGCTCGCGGCGGCGCGCGAGCGGCTGCCGGCGTTGACGTTCGTGGAGCGCGACATCGCGCAGTGGGCACCGGCCGAGCCGGTAGATCTGCTCTTCGCCAACGCCTCGCTGCACTGGGTCCCGGATCACGCGCGGCTCATTCCGCGCCTGCTCGAGGCGCTCACCCCCGGGGGCGTGCTCGCGATACAGATGCCCGACAATCTCGATGAGCCGAGCCATGCGCTGATGCGCGAGACGGCGGCCGACCCGCGCTTCGCCGCGCGCCTCGGCGAGCCGAGCCGACTGCCGAGGCGCCTGCTCTCGGCGCCGCAGTACTACGATCTGCTCGCGCCGCATGCGCTCGTCGAGGTGTGGCGCACGACCTACTACCACCCGCTCGCCGGAGCCGCCGCCATCCTCGAGTGGCTGCGCTCCTCGGGACTGATGCCCTATCTCGAGGCGCTCGGCCCGCCCCTTCAGGAGCTCTATCTCAGCGAGTACGAGCGCCGCATCGATGCCGCATACCCGGCGCGCAGCGACGGGGCGCGGCTCCTCGTATTTCCGCGGCTCTTCATCATCGCCGCGCGGCGCGCCCCTCTTCCGGCGGGTGGCCTCCCACGATAGAGTACGGCGTTTGCCACGGATCCCTCACCGGCGCGCGGCGGCCGGTCGCCCATGAAAAGCCTGGTCATCGAGGACGAGCCGGACACCTCGCGTTACATCTGCAAGGGCCTGAAGGAAGCCGGACACGCCGTCACGCGCTGCGATAACGGCCTCGACGGGCTGCACCAGGCGCTCACCGAGAACTGGGATCTCATCATCCTCGACCGGCTGCTGCCCGGCGGGGTGGACGGCCTCTCGATCGTGAGCAAGCTGCGCGAGCTCGGCACCAGCACGCCGGTGCTCATCGTGAGCGCTCTCACGAGCACGGACGAGCGGGTGCGCGGCCTGCGCAACGGCGCCGACGATTACATCTCGAAGCCCTTCGCCTTCTCCGAGCTGCTCGCGCGGGTGGAGGCGCTGCTGCGCCGCTCGCATCCCCGGCACGCCTCCTCGCAGCTGCAGGTCGCGGATCTGACGCTCGATACCCGCACGTTCCACGTCGCCCGCGGCGCCGTGCCGATCGCGCTGCAGCCGCGCGAGCTGCGCCTGCTCGCCTATTTGATGCGCCACGAGGGCCAGGTCGTCACCCGCACGATGCTTCTCGAGGCGGTGTGGGACTGCCACTTCGACCCGCAGACGAACGTCATCGACGTGCAAATCAGCCGCCTGCGCAGCAAAGTGGACAAGGGGTTCTCCCCGGCGTTGATCCACACCATCCGCGGCGCCGGCTATCTGCTCGGGGAGCGCGCTTAGAGCCCGCGCGCCCGCCGTTGCGCCGCCCGCGGGTTCTGAGCCCCACCCCATGCGCGTCTTCGGCCTCGACAGCTCGGTGGCCGCCCGGCTCGCGCTCGCCAACAGCGCGCTGCTCGCGGCCTCGATCCTCGTGATCTCGGCGGTGTTCTACTTCGGGACGGTCGGCGTGCTCTACCGCAGCATCGATGGGAAGATCGTCTCGATCTCCAATCGCCTGATCGCGACGTACGGATCGCGCCCGGTCGCCGACCTGATCCGCGAGATCGACCTCGAGCTCACCGACGGGATCGACAGCGATACCGAGATCTTTCTCGTGACCACCCCGTCCGGCAAGCCCGTGGTCGGCAACCTCTCGCGCTGGCCGACCGCGAACCTCCCGCTCGGGGTGCTCGTCAATCGCTCGGTGGTCCGCGACGGCAGGCCGTCCTCGGCGCGCCTCTACGTGCGCCCGTTGCCCCGGGGCGGCCTGCTCTTCATCGGCCGCGACCTGAGCGAGCAGCGCTCGATCCGCGACCTCGTGCTGCACGCGCTGCAGGCGGCGGGCGTGCTCTCGGCGTTCCTCGTCGTGCTCGGCACCTGGTTCTTCCGCCACCAGATCGAGCGGCGCATCGGCGGCATCCGCCGCACCGCCCACCAGATCGAGGCCGGCAACCTCGACCGGAGGATCTCCATCTCCGGGGACGATGAGTTCGCCCGGCTCGGAGTGGACATCAACCGCATGCTCGACCGCATCGAGCAGCTCATGAGCGGCGTGCGCCACGTCTCGAACGCCATTGCCCACGACCTGCGCACCCCGCTCAGCCGCGTCCGTGCCGGGCTTGATGAGGCGCTCACCCGCGACATGACGCTGCCTCACGTCGCCGGCGCCGCGCGCATGGCGATCGAGGGCATCGACGATCTCATTGTGCTCCTCAACAAGCTGCTGCAAATCGCCGAGGCCGAGTCCGGCATGCGCACCGAGTCGTTCGAGCCGCTGGACTTGAACGGCATCGCCCGCGACATGGTCGAGCTTTACGATGCGGCGGCCGAGGATGCCGGCGTGCGGCTCGCGGTCTCGAGCCGGCAGCCTGTCTGGGCGAGCGGCGACCACGATCTGCTTGCGAGCGCCGTCGCGAGCCTCATCGACAACGCCATCAAATACGCCGGGCGCGGCGCGAGCGTCGAGCTCGCGGCGCGCTCCGAGGGGGATGGCGTCTCGATCGTGGTGCGCGACGACGGACCGGGCGTCCCGCCCGTCGAGCTGCCGCGGCTCACCGAGCGGTTCTACCGAATGGACCGTGCGCGCAGCCAGCCGGGCAACGGGCTCGGGCTCGCGATCGTCTCGGCGATCGCCGTCTTGCACGGCGGCGCGCTGCGGCTCGAGAACGCCGAGCCCGGATTGCGCGCCTCGATCCTGCTGCGCGCGGCGACACCACCCCGAGTGTCCGAGGCCGCTCTGCCGGCAAGCGTTGCGGCCGCTGGGCCGGCGCTTCCGGCCTCCGCAAACCTTTCCAACTCGTAATGCTCGCGTAACGGCGCGGAAAGCATCGCGCCCGCAACATACGCGCGCGAGACCGACCGAGCTCGCGAGGATCGATCATGCAAGAGGGACGCACGCTGCTGCTGCCGGCGGCGGTCGCTTGGGCATTGCTCGTGCCCTGCCTCGAGAGCTGCGGCGGCGATGCAAGCCGGGCGCAAGCGGCGATTTCGGATCGCCCGCCGAGCGTCGCCGCATCCGGCGTGACGGCTCCGCCGTCCGTCGAGCTCTCGGCGAGTCAGGTGGACACGATCCGGGTCGCGCCCGCGGCCCTGCACAGCTTTCCCGTCGAGATGACCGAGATCGGCAGCGTCGCCTTCACCGAGGACCCGGCCATCGTTCAGGCCGAGTCCACCCTGCTCGGCGCCGCGGCGACTCTCGAGCTCACCCGCAAGGAGCTCGAGCGCGCCCGAGTGCTCTACGGCACCGAGGGGGTGTCGGCGCGAGAGCTCGAGCAGGCGACCTCGGATGAGCAGACCGCGGCCGCTGCGCTCGCGGCCGCGAGAATCGCGCTCCACGCGCTCGGCAAGAGTGACGCTCAGATCGATGACCTGATCGCCGCGGGCAAGGTCGATGCGCCGCCCGGCGCGCGGGGTGGTACGCAGTGGGTTGAGGTCAACGTCGCCGAGTCCGATGTCTCTGACATTCACCCGCATCAGCCGGTCGAGGTCACTGTCCCCGCCTATCCGGGCCGGGTCTTCAAGGGCTCGGTCTACCGGATTTACGCGACGGTCGATCCGAGCCTGCACCGCCAGACGGTTCGCTGCGAAGTCGCCGATCCCAGGCACGAGCTCAGTCCCGGCATGCTGAGCACCGTCACGATCGCGCTGCGCCCGCCGATCCAGGCCCTCGCCATCCCGGCGAACGGCGTGGTGCGCGAGGGTGACGGAACGATGACGGCCTGGGTGACGACGGACCGCCGTCGCTATACCCAGAGGATCATCGAGATCGGACTCACCGAGGACGGCGAGGTGCAAATCCTCGCCGGCGTCCATCCAGATGAGCTCGTCGTCACCGACGGGGCGATCTTCCTCGACAACATCATCAACGCGGTGCCGAGCGACTGACCCGCTCCCCGGCCGGCATGCTGAGCTCCCTCATCTCCTTCTGCCTGAGTCGGCGCGCGATCGTCGTCTTTGGGCTGCTGCTGTTCGTCGCGGCGAGCCTGTTCGCCTTCCGAGCCCTCGACATCGAGGCCTACCCGAATCCCTCCCCGGTGGTGCTCGAGATCACCGCGCAGTCTGCCGGCCTCTCGGCGCTCGAGATGGAGCGCTACTACACCGTCCCGATCGAGAACGGCCTGTACACCGTCCCCGGGATCGACGTGATCCGCTCGACCTCCTTCTACGGCCTGTCGTTCGTGCGCGTGGTCTTCGATTACGGCGTCGATTACAACTTCGCCTACGCGCAGACGGTGATTGCGCTTCAACAGAACGTCAATCTGCCGAACGGCGTCACCGCCAACGTGCAGCAGAACAGCGGTACGGGGGAGATCCTGCGCTATCAGGTGGTCGGGCCGCCGCATTTCGGGATCACGAACCTGCGCACCGTGCAGGACTGGATCATCCGGCGACGCCTGCTGCAGATCCACGGGATCGTCGCGGTCAACAGCTGGGGTGGCCCGACCAAGCAGTTCGAGGTGGACCTCGACCCGCGCAAGCTCCGCTCGTACGGGCTCACGGTGCCGCAGATCCTGACGGCCCTCGGCAACGCCAACATCAACGTCGGGGCGCGCGAGATCGACATCGGCCAGCAGTCGGTCAACATCCGCGGCATCGGGCTCATCGACGACGGGGGCGATGAGACTCTCGAGCAGGGGTACCAGGTCGGCGATATCGAGCATGTCGTGCTCAGCGAGCAGAACGGCGTGCCGGTGCTCGTCCAGGACGTGGCGACGGTGAGGGTCGGCAACCGGCCACGGCTCGGCATCGCCGGTCGCGACCAGGAGGACGACATCGCATTCGGCATCGTCGTGATGGGCCGGACCTTTCAGACCGGACGGGTGCTGCCTCAGGTCAAGGCGGCGATCGAGAGGATGAATCACGACGGGAGTCTGCCCGCGGGCGTGCGGGTGGTGCCGTTCTACGACCGCGGCGAGCTGGTCGAGCTCACCACCCACACGGTGATGCAGAACCTCATCTTCGGCTGCCTGCTCGTCTTCCTCATCCAGTGGATCTTCTTGGGCGATCTGCGCAGCGCGCTCATCGTCGGGTTCACGATCCCCTTCGCGCTGCTCCTCGCGGTGATGATCCTCGTCGTGCGCGGGGAGAGCGCGAACCTCCTCTCCTTGGGAGCGGTCGACTTCGGCATCATCGTCGACTCGGCGGTGATCGTGATGGAGAACATCTTCCGCAACCTCCAGCGCCCCCCCGCGCAGCGCGAGCGGCTGCTCGAGCGGCTCGCAGCGGGCGCCTGGGGGCGGGACCCGACGCGCGCGGCAGGGCCATCCGGTCCTCAGAGCGGCTGGACCGATCGGCTGCGGCTCATCCTCGTGAGCGTCCTGCAGGTCGACCGGGCCGTGCTGTTCTCGGTGCTCATCATCGTCGCGGCCTTCGTGCCGCTCTTCACCATGCAGGGGGTCGAGGGCGCGATCTTCGGACCCATGGCGCGCACCTATGCCTACGCGCTCGCCGGCGCGCTCATCGCGACCTTCACCGTGACGCCGGTACTCGCATCGCTGTTCCTGCCGGCGCAGGTGCAGGAGCGGGAGACGATCATCGTTCGGGGCCTGCATCGCGCCTACGAGCAGGCGCTGCGCTACTCGCTCTCCCGGCGCGGCCTGGTGATCGGGCTCGGCATGGCGTTTCTCGCGGTGGCGGGGTTTTGCTGGACGCGGCTCGGGACCGAGTTCCTGCCGCATCTCGATGAGGGGAACCTCTGGATCCGCGCGGAGCTGCCGCTCACCCTGTCACTCGATGACGGAACGGCGGCGACGCGCATCATGCGCGAGATCCTCATGCAGTTCCCCGAGGTGGTGACGGTCGTCTCCCAGCACGGCCGCCCGGATGACGGCAGCGATGCCTCCCCGTTCTCGAACGTCGAGCTCGACGTGCCGCTCAGGCCCCCGAGCGAGTGGCCGCGGGGCCTGAGCAAGGACGAGCTCATCGGTGAGATCCTCGCGAGGTTTCAGGCGCGGCTGCCCGGGGTGTCGTTCAACTTCTCCCAGTACATCCAGGACAACATCGAGGAGGCCATGTCGGGCGTCAAGGGCGAGAACTCGGTGAAGATCGTCGGACCGAGCCTCGCGACCCTGACGAGTCTCGCGGGTCGGGTTCGCGATCAGATGGCCGAGGTGCGCGGAATCACCGACCTCGGGGTCTTCCCCGTCCTCGGGCAGCCGGATCTCGACATCCGCCTCGATCGCGCCGCGGCCGCGCGCTATGGGCTCAACACCGGCGATGTGAACACCGTCATCCAGGCGGCGCTCGGGGGCACGGTCGCGACCGAGGTGCTCGAGGGCGACCGGCAGTTCGATCTCGTCGTTCGCTACCAGGCACCCTATCGCGACAGCATCGCGAAGATCCGCCATCTCGAGGTGGGCTATCAGACGGACGACGATGCCGTCGGATACGTGCCGCTCGAGGCGCTCGCGAGCGTCGAGCTCACGACGGGAGCGGCGTGGATCTACCACGAGGGAGGGGAGAGATTCATTCCGGTGAAGTTCAGCGTGCGCGGCCGGGATCTCGGCGGGGCGGTCGCCGAGGCTCAGGCTCGCATCGCGAGCCGCGTGAAGCTTCCCCCGGGCTATCGCCTGGAGTGGTCGGGGGAGTACGGCGAGCTCAAGGATGCGCAGCGGCGGCTCGAGATCATCGTCCCGGTGAGCCTGGTGCTCATCCTCGGCCTGCTCTACAGCCTCTTCAATTCCATCAAGGCGTGCCTCCTCTCCCTCACCGGGATTCCGTTCTCGGTCGCAGGCGGGGTGCTCGGGCTTTATCTCACCGGACGCAACTTCAGCATTTCCGCGGCCATCGGCTTTATCTCGCTGTTCGGCGTCTCGGTGATGATCGGCATTCTCCTCTTGAGCCACTATCACCGCGCGCGGCGGCGCGGCGTGGCGCCCGCCGAATCGATGTTCGAGGCGGCCTCGGCCCTCATGAGGCCGCTCCTCATGATGAGCCTTGCCGCGTGCATCGGGCTCCTGCCCGCGGCGGTCTCGACCGGCATCGGCAGCGAGGTGCAGCGGCCGCTCGCGACGGTCGTCGTCGGCGGGATGCTCTTCGGCTCGATCATGCTGCTCCTCGTCGTACCGGTGCTGACGAGAGTCCTGCTCGGCGATGGCCCGCGCCCGCCCGTTGAGCCTGCGCAGGGATCGTGAAGCGATGCCGAGAGCCCGACTCGCCCTGTCCCTCATCGCCCTCGCGACGCTGCCGCTCGCGGCCGGCTGCGTGGTCGGCCCGAATTACCGGCGCCCGCAGATCGCGCCGGCCACGGGGTACACACCGGCGCCGCTGCCGGCGAGCACCGTCTCAACGCCCGTGCTCGACGGCGCCGCCCAGAGCTTGAAGACCGGGCGTGCCATCTCGGCGCAGTGGTGGACGCTCTATCGCTCGCCGGCGCTCAATCGGCTGATCGAGCGTGCCTTCGCCGCAAATCCCACGATCGACGCGGCAGTCGAGGCCCTAAAGGCGGCTCAGGAGGACGTCTACGCGCAGCGGGGCTATTTCTATCCGACGGTGCAGGCGAGCTATCAGGGCGAGCGCGACAAGCTCTCGGGCAACACGGCGACTTCGAGCGCTCCGGGCGTCCAGGGGAACGGCGAGAACATCGTCCCGCTCGGTCCGGCGCAGCCCGTCACGTATAACTTTCACACGGCGGAATTGACTGTGGGGTTCGTTCCCGACGTGTTCGGCTCGAACCGGCGGCAGCTCGAGTCGCTGCAGGCGCAGGCCGATGCGGCGCACTTCGAGCTCGAGGCCGCCTATGTGACGCTCGCCGCCAACGTGGTCGCCGCGGCTTTGCAGGAGGCCTCGACCCGCGCACAGATCGACGCCGTGCAGTCGATCATCGAAGCCAACGAGCGTTCACTTCAAATCGTGCGCAGTCAGCGCCGACAGGGGTACGCGGCACAGCTCGACGTTGCGCAGCAGGAGCTCGCGCTCGCTCAGGCGCAAGCGCTGCTGCCACCGCTCACCCGCGAGCTCGAGCAGACCCGGGACCTCATCCGCGTGCTGGCCGGGAATGGGCCGGACCACGATGTGCCGGAGACCTTCACGCTCGGTGCGCTGCACCTGCCTGAGGAGTTGCCGCTCTCCCTGCCCTCGCAGCTCGTCGAGCAGCGGCCCGACGTGCGGGCTGCGGAAGCACAGGTGCGCTCGGCGAGCGCCGAGGTAGGCGTGGCCGTCGCGAATCGGTTGCCGCAGTTCTCCTTGACGGCCGCGCTCGGCGGCCAGGCGACCGACCTCACGCAGATGTTCTGGGGCTCCGGCACCTTCTGGGACGTGATGGGCAGCGCCTCGCAGACGCTCTTCGATGCCGGGACGCTGCGCCACCGGCAACGAGCGGCGGAGCGTGCTCTCGCCCAGGCGGCCGCGCAGTATCGCAGCACCGTGCTCGCCGCCTTCCAGAACGTCGCCGACACCCTGCACGCGCTCTACTCCGATGCGGACGCTCTCAAGTCGGCGGTGGCGGTCGAGCAGGCGGCCAAGGTCACCCTCGATATCACGCGCCGGCAGTTCGAGGCCGGATACGCCAACGGGCTCGCGGTGCTCACCGCCGAGCAAGCGTATCAACAGGCGGTCCTCGCGCGGGTGCAGGCCCAGGCGATGCGCCTCGGGGACACGGCTGCGCTGTTCCAGGCCCTCGGCGGTGGCTGGTGGCAGCGCACGGACGTCGGCGGCCCTCCGGCGGTGTCCACGCCCGCCGAGCCGTAGGCCGCCAGGCGCCGCACCACCCCAAACGGAGCCGGCAGTCAGCCGGACCCGACTCGTGTATATTGAGAATGATTCGCACTTGTATTCGTGCAGACGGCAGGAATGACCCCCTCGGTGGACGAGCCCGTCAGAGACCTCCTGATCCGGCGTCAAGCCGCGAGCTCCGCCTGGAGGACCTTCCTCCTCGTCATGGGCCCCGGGCTCGTCGTGATGCTCGCCGACACCGATGTGGGCAGCATCATGACGGCGGCCCAGAGCGGCGCGCAGTGGGGTTACCGCCTGCTGCTCCTGCAGCTCGTCCTGATGCCGGTCCTGTACATCGTGCAGGAGCTCACGGTGCGGCTCGGGATCTTCACCGGCAAGGGGCACGGGGAGCTCATCCGCGAGAGGTTCGGGCCCGCCTGGGCCTGGGTCTCGGTGAGCGGCCTCGGCATGGCGACGATCGGCGCCCTGCTCACCGAATTCTCGGGCGTCGCCGGCGTCGGGGAGCTCTATGGTGTGCCCCGGGCGGCGAGCCTCACGGCGAGCGCGGCGCTGCTGCTGTTCGTGGTGCTGACCGGCAGCTACCGCCGAGTCGAGCGGCTCGCCATCGCTCTCGGCCTGTTCGAGCTCGCGTTCTTCCTGGTCGCCTACAACGCTCATCCGCGCGCCGCGGATCTTGCGAGCGAGGTGACCCGCATGCCGTTTGCGGACAGCCGCTACCTCTACTTGCTCGCCGCCAACATCGGCGCGGTGATCATGCCGTGGATGATCTTCTACCAGCAGTCCGCCATCGCGGATAAGAAGCTCAAGCGCGAGCATTACGTGCATGCCCGCTGGGACACCGCCCTCGGCTCGGTGATCACCCAGGCCATCATGGCCGCAGTGCTCATCGCGACGGCGGCGACGATCGGCAAGCTCGACGCCCATGCGAGCCTCGACAGCATCGGCGATGTGGCCAAGGTGCTCGTGCCGGTGCTCGGATCGGACATTGGACGGTGCGTCTTCGGGCTCGGAACGATCGGGGCGGCCATGGTGGCGGCCATCGTGGTCTCGCTCGCCTGCGCCTGGGGCTTTGGCGAGGTCTCGGGCTACCGGCACTCCCTCGAGCACCATCCGCTCGAGGCGCCGTGGTTCTACGGCATCTACGCCGCCGCGGTGATCGCCGGAGCCGTGATCGTCGCGCTGGTGCCCGATCTGGTCGCGCTCAACATCGCCGTCGAAGTCATGAACGCTTTGATGTTGCCCGTCGTGCTCGGATTCCTCGTGCTCCTCGCCTTCAAGGCCCTGCCGGCGGAGCGCCGTCCGCGGGGCGCATACGCCTGGGTCGTGATCGGCGTGTCGGTGCTCACCGCCGGGCTCGGCGTGTACGCCGGCATCGCCGGCGCGATCCTCTGACCGCCCCCTCGCGCGAGGCTAGGGCGCGGGCGCCGGCGCCACGACGAGCACGTTGTTGCTCCGGTCCTTGTCCGGAAGCGCCGCGTCGGGATCGACGGTGACCTTCGCGACGGGCTGCGTGCTCGCGAGCGTCAGATCGACGCTCTGCTGCTGGATCCAGGTCTCGACGGGCAGCCGGATCCGCTCGCTGCGGCCATCCCGGAAGTCGATTTGGACGGTCGCGGGCATCACCAGCCGATCGAGATTGGCGATGGTGACCACTGCGCCGTGCCGCCAGTCGCCTGCGACGGGACGGACGCCCTCGACCGCGAGGTCGAGCGTCCAGTTGTGGAAGTACCAGCCGCGCCAGAACCAGGAGAGATCCTCTCCGCCGGCGCTCGCCATCGCGCGGAAGAAATCCGAGGGCGTCGGGTGCCGGTAGGACCAGTCGCGAATGAACTTGCGGAAGGCCCAGTCGAAGCGCTCGGGGCCGAGAATCTGCTCGCGCAGCAGCACGAGCCCGAGCGCCGGCTTGAAGTACGTGAGCGGATGGCGGTAGCGATCGCGAACCTGGTCGGCGCGGGTCAGCATGACGGGCGCGGCAGGGTCCTCGAGCAGCGGGAGGATCTCCTCGACCGGATTACCGCCCCCGGGGGCGTACTCGGGGTCCCGCTTCGGCCCGTAGATCCCGTGCTCGAAATCCTCCGACTCGTACACGTCGATGAAGGTGTTGAAGCCCTCGTCCATCCACTGATCGCGCCGCTCGTCGAATCCCACGATCATCGGAAACCAGGTGTGTCCGATCTCGTGCGCCGTCAGCCAGAAGAGGTTCTTGCCCGTGTCCCGGTAATCGTCGAAGACGATCGCCGGATACTCCATGCCGCCGACGGACCCGGCGACCGCGACCGCGGCCGGGTACGGGTAGGCGACTCCCCAGCGGCGCGAGAAATGCTCGGCCGCGTCCTTCAGGTACTCGGTGGCGCGTCCCCATGCTCCTGCTCCCGCGCTTTCGACCGGATAGAAGGACATGGCCAGCGAGCGCTTGCCGCCGGGTAAGTCGATCCGCGCGGCATCCCAGATGAAGGCGCGCGAGGCGGCGAAGGAGGCGTCCCGGGCCTCGCGGATGCGAAAGTGCCACGTGAGCGTGCCGCCGCGCACGGGGCGGCTCAGCGGATCGGAGATCTCGGCGGCGCTGCGAATCATCACCGTCGCATCGCTCGCGCGGGCTTGCTCGAGGCGCCTGCGCTCGAGCGCTGTCAGGACTTCCTGCGGGTTCTGCAGCGCGCCCGAGCCCGCGACCAGCATGTCGGACGGCACGGTCACGAAGTAGTCGAAGTCGCCGTACTCGAGATAGAACTCGGTGCCGAGGTACGGCAGCGTGTCCCAGCCGCGCAGATCGTCGTACACCGCCATGCGCGGGTACCACTGTGCGACAGCGAAGATCTCGCCGTTGCGGGTCGCGATGTGTCCCGTGCGGCCCCCGAACTCGCCGGGCACCGTGAAGTGGTAGCGGATGAGGATCCGCAACCGCCCGCCGCGCGGCGCGAGCGGCTCGCGCAGGCGAATCTGCATGCGGGTATCGGAGAGGAGGTAGTCCGCCCGGGCGAGGCGTCCCCGCTGCTCGATCTGAACGGACTCGAGCACGTCGCCGTCCGTCGCCTCCGGGCCGCTAAACGGCTGGCGGGGCCCGCTGCGGACGAATCGCGCGCGAGCGTCCCGGCGGTAGATGTTCTGATCGAGCTGCACCCACAGGCTCTCGAGCGGCTGGGGGCTGTTGTTCGTGTAGGTGATGACCTCGCTTCCCGCGAGCCGGTCGGTGTCCGGATCGAGACTCGCGTGGATCACGTAATCGGCGCGGTTCTGCCAATACGCCGGTCCGGGCGTGCCATCGCCCGCCCGATACGCGTTGACCGGGTCCGGAAGCGTGAGCGGTGCAAACGCCTCGCGCGGATCGTAGGTGCTGGGCGGCGCGCCATGCCCGCCCGGAGCCTCGGACGCCGCCGGCGCGTCCGGCCCTGCCGGCCCTGCCGGCACAACATGCCCCCGGGGTCCGCAGCCGGCCGCTGCGAGCATCGCCACGACCAGGGCGCCCCGGAAAGTCCCGCACGAGGCTTCCCGATCGAAGGATCGCCTGATGAGGCCGTTGCGCAGGGTCAGGCGCAGTCTCGAGAGCATCGCAGCCGGTGGCCCACGTGAGGAACGGGTCGAGCAAAGAGGATAGGTGAAGCTGTCCCGTCGAACCACGTTCCTCCCATGGTCCCCGCGAGGGCTTTCGGGGATTGACACGCTAATGCGAATCATTATCATTTATATTTGGCTATCCCGGGAGGAGCTCGAGCATGCGAAGGAAACCCGCGATGAACCGCGCCCGCAGCGAGCCTCGCTCGCGCGCGCCCGAGCAGGTTCACGAGGCGAGCCCCCTCTGGCAGCGCCTCGGCACCCTAGGGCTCTGCGGCGTCGGGGTGTCCGCGGTGCTCGGCGCCGCGGCGGCACACGCAGACGGCGCGATCGCTCAGACCTCGGCCGCGGACCCCGACGCCGACGGGGACGCGGACGATCTGCAACAGGTCACCGTGAGCGGTGTGCGCCCCCTGGTCGATGACAAGCTGCCCGAGAACCTGCAGAACATTCCCCAGACGGTCACCGTCGTGCCCGAAGAGGTGATCGAGCAGCAGTCGGACACTCGGCTCGAGCAGGCGCTGCAGAACGTGCCCGGCATCACGC
>JASHTK010000352.1 GCA_030040575.1 Gammaproteobacteria bacterium | reverse complement strand
GTTGCTGCGGCGAGGCCTCGCGGCCGAGCCGCCCGCGTTCCTGCGCGACGGCGATGCGATCGCGCCCGGTTACGATGCGGAGCTCGACGAGCTGCGGCTCATCGCCACGGACACGAGCGAGTTCCTGCTCGCCCTCGAGCGGCGCGAGCAGGAGCGCTCCGGCATCGCGGGCCTGAAGCTCGGCTTCAATCGCGTGCAGGGCTTCTTCATCGAGGTCTCGCGCCGCGACGCCGAGCGCGTGCCGAAGGAATACGTGCGCAAGCAGACGGTGAAGTCCGCCGAGCGCTTCATCACGACGGAGCTCAAGGGCTTCGAGGACAAGGTGCTCGGCGCGCGCGAGCGGGCGCTCGCGCGCGAGAAGGCGCTCTACGAGGAGCTCCTCGCACAGCTCACCGACCGGCTCGCGCCGCTGCAGGCGACCGCGGCGGCGGCGGCGCAGCTCGATGCGCTCGCGAGCCTCGCCGAGCGCGCCTGCGCGCTGCAGTGGGTCTGCCCGCAGCTCATCGAGGAGCCGGTGCTCGCCATCGAGGGCGGTCGGCACCCTGTCGTCGAGCGGTTCCTCGGCGGGGCCTTCGTCCCGAACGACCTCAAGCTCGACGGCGAGCGCCGCATGCTCATCATCACCGGCCCGAACATGGGCGGCAAATCCACCTACATGCGCCAGGCGGCCCTCATCGTCATCCTGGCGCACATCGGCAGCTACGTGCCGGCCGACCGCGCGATGTTCGGCCCGCTCGACCGCATCTTCACGCGGATCGGCGCGACCGACGACCTCGCCGGCGGGCGGTCCACCTTCATGGTCGAGATGACCGAGACCGCGAACATCCTGCACAACGCCACCGCGCGCAGCCTCGTCCTGATGGACGAGATCGGCCGCGGCACGAGCACGTTCGACGGGCTGTCGCTTGCGTGGGCCACCGCGCAGCACATGGCAACCCGGGTGAGGGCCTTCACGCTGTTCGCGACGCATTACTTCGAGCTCACCGCGCTCGCGGCGCAGATCGAGGCGTGCCGCAACGTGCACCTCGATGCGACCGAGCACGGCGAGGAGATCGTGTTCCTGCACGCCGTG
Organism: Gammaproteobacteria bacterium; assembly: GCA_030040575.1. Lineage (GTDB taxonomy): Bacteria > Pseudomonadota > Gammaproteobacteria > Steroidobacterales > Steroidobacteraceae > JASHUC01. The sequence goes on along the minus strand of JASHTK010000352.1, from coordinate 3,540 downwards.
AAGGACGGCCCGGCGAATCGCAGCTACGGCCTGCAGGTCGCGCAGCTCGCGGGCGTGCCGCGGGAGGTGATCGCGCGGGCCCGCGAGTACCTCGCGGCGCTCGAGTCCGACCGTGACGGGCGGCTGACGGCCACCGTCCAGGGCAACCTCCCGCTGGGAGAGCCCGCCGCGCGGCCGGCGCCGGATCCCGCCGCCGAGGCGCTGCGCGCCGCCGTCGCGGCGCTCGATCCGGAGCAGCTCTCGCCGCGAGCGGCGCTCGAGGCGCTCTACGAGCTGCGGGCGCTGCTGAAGCGCGAGGGCTGAGGGCGCAGGAGCGCGAAGTGGCCGTCGCGCAAGAACACGCCGGTCTCGCGCGCCACCCGCGCAGAGAGCAGCATGCCCATGTGGCTCGCAGGCAGGGTGATGTGATCCGTCGCGCCGGGCAGCCGCGTCTCGCTCACCGCGATCGTTCCATCGCTCTCGCCAGGTAGCCGGGCAAAGAGCTGGCCGAGACCGAAGGACCGCGTGCCCGCGATGATCCCGAGCGGGCGCGGACTCACCCAGCGCCGCTCGCGCTCGACGAGCAGCTCCTCGGTGACGCACTTGCCGAGGATCGAGGCGCCCCAGGCGAGGCGCGCCACGCCGACGGCCGCGCTGCAGGCGACGGCCGGCGTGCCGAGAAAGACGACGCGTCCGGGCGGTTGCTCGGGGAAGCGCTCGAGAAAGCGGTAGATGACAAGGCCCCCGAGGCTGTGCCCGACGAGGTGCAGGCGCTCGGGCCGCAGCGCCTCGATGAACTGCGCGAGCCCCGCGGTGATCTCCGCCATCGAGCTCGAGACGGTCGGATAGTGGAACATCCGCACGTCGAATCGAAACTCCCGCGACAGCCGCCGGCGAAGCAGGGCGGAGTCCGCCCGGGACGACCACAAACCGTGAATGTAGACGACGGTCTCGTCCCTCATGTGCCTGCGCCCGTCCGTCCCGCCGTCCCGCGCCCCGGCGCGCGGCGCCCCTACGGCTGCTCGGCGGGCGGCGGCCGCACCCGGATGTGGAGCTCCTTCAACTGCGCCTCGCCGACCTCCGTCGGCGCGTCGGTGAGCGGATCGGCCGCGGTTTGGGTCTTCGGGAAGGCGATGACCTCGCGAATGCTGTCGGCCCCGGCCATGAGCATCGCGAGCCGATCGAGACCGAAGGCAATGCCGCCGTGGGGCGGCGCGCCGTACTTGAGCGCATCGAGGAGGAAGCCAAACTTCCTGCGCGCCTCCTCCGCGTCGATGCCGAGCAGCTCGAAGACCGTGGACTGCATCGCCTGCCGATGAATGCGCACGGAGCCCCCGCCGATCTCCGACCCGTTGAGCGCGAGGTCGTAGGCGCGCGCGAGCGCCGCGCCCGGATCCGCGCGGAGCGCCTGCGGATCCTCGAGCTTCGGCGCGGTGAACGGGTGGTGCATCGCGACCCAGCGCCGCTCCTGCGCCTCCCACTCGAACATCGGAAAGTCAACGACCCACAGCGGCCGCCAGCCGAGCTCGATGCGCCTCGAGTCCTCGCCGACCTTCAGGCGCAGCGCACCGAGGGAGTCGTTGACGACCTTCGCAGGGCCGGCGCCGAAGAAGATGAGGTCCCCGTCCCGCGCCGCCGTGCGCTCGAGGATCCCGGCAACGGCGGTGTCGCTCAGGAACTTCACGATTGGCGACTGCAGGCCCTCGCGGCCCCGCGAGCGCTCGTTCACCTTGACGTAGGCGAGCCCCTTCGCCCCGTAGCGCGAGACGTAGGCCGTGTAGTCGTCGATCTCCTTGCGGGTGAGCGCGCCGCCCTCCGGGATGCGGAGCGCCGCCACGCGGCCCGCGGGGTCGCTCGCCGGCGCGGCGAACACCTTGAACTCCGAGCCGCGCACGAGGTCGGCCACGTCCACGAGCTCGAGCGGCACGCGCAGATCGGGCTTGTCCGACCCGAAGCGCCGCATCGCCTCGGCGAACGTCATGCGCGGGAAGGGGTCGGGCAGCGCGACGCCGAGCACCTCGCCGAAGAGGTGCCGGATGAGCCCTTCCATGAGGCGCATGATCTCCCCTTCCTCGAGGAAGGAGGTCTCGATGTCGAGCTGCGTGAACTCGGGCTGCCGGTCGGCGCGCAGATCCTCATCGCGAAAGCAGCGCACGATCTGGTAGTAGCGATCGAAGCCCGCGATCATCAAGAGCTGCTTGAACAGCTGCGGGGACTGCGGGAGCGCGAAGAACTTGCCCGGGTGCGTGCGGCTCGGCACGAGGTAGTCGCGCGCCCCCTCGGGCGTCGCCTTGGTGAGCATGGGGGTCTCGAGGTCGATGAACCCGTTCGCATCGAGATACGCGCGCATCGCGCGCGTGATGCGGTGGCGCAGCTTCAGCCGCCCGCTCATCGCCTCGCGGCGCAGGTCGAGATAGCGGTACCTGAGGCGCACCTCCTCGCTCACCGTCTCATCGAGCTGGAAGGGCAGCGGCTCGGAGCGGTTCAGCACCTCGAGGCTCTGCGCGAGGAGCTCGACGGCGCCGGAGGCGAGACCGGGATTGAGCGTGCCCTCGGGACGCGCCCGCACCCGGCCCGTGACGCTCACCACGAACTCGTTGCGCAGTCGCTCGGCCTCGCGGAACACCGCCGGCCGGTCCGGATCGAAGACCACCTGCAGCAGGCCTTCGCGATCGCGCAGGTCAACGAAGATCACCCCTCCGTGGTCCCTGCGCCGATGCACCCAGCCGGCGACCGTGACCTCCCGGCCGGTCAGTGTCTCGTTGACGTGTCCGCAGTAATGTGTCCGCATGTCCGCGAAGCCCCGGCGAGGCGCCCGCCCCGCGCCGCCTTGTGCCGCGTGAGTCTCACCGTGCCTAGCGGGGATACGGGGGCGTCACGACGCCGCAGGTGACGATCATCTTCATCGCCGCATCGACGCTCATCTCGAGCGGAATGAGCTGCGAGCGCGGCACGAGGATGATGAATCCCGCCGTCGGGTTCGGCGCCGGGGAGATGAACACGCACACGAGGTGCTCTCCGGCCTTGGCGCTCACCTCCGCCACGTCCTCCGCCGTCACGAAACCGATGCTCCAGATCCCGGAGCGCGGATACTCGACCGCGACGACCTGGTGGAACGAGTGGCTCGAGGTGAGCACGCTCTCCGCAAAGCTCTTCACGCCGCTGTAGACGGAGCGCACGAGCGGGATTCTCCGCAGCATCTCCTCCCAGTACGCAACCAGCTGCCGTCCGACGAGATTCGTGACGCCGAGCCCGGTGAGCAGCACCACCACGAACGCGAAGACCACCCCGAGCCCGGGGATCGAGAAGCCGATCAGCGCCTCGGGACGGTACCGCTCGGGCAGCAGCAGGAGCGTCCGGTCCATCAGATCCACGATGAAGCTCACCACCCAGATCGTGGCGAGGACCGGCAGCCACACGATCATGCCGGCGACGAGGTATCGGCGCAGGCCCCAGCCGCGCCTCGCGGGCGCGACGCGCTGCGGCCCGCCTTCCGCGCTGCGCTCGACCGCGGCGGGCTCGCTCACCTGCGCGCCTTGCGCGCCGGGCGGGCCTTCGTCC
>JASHTK010000351.1 GCA_030040575.1 Gammaproteobacteria bacterium | reverse complement strand
CCGCCGCGCCGGCGCTCGAGCGCATCGCCGTCGGACCCGTGCGCGGCGCGGGCGTCCGCGCGGCTCGCCGCGGCGTGCAGCACGGCAATGCCGTCGCCCGCGCGGCGAGCGTGCAGCGCGATCTCGGCAACCTGCCCGCGAACCTCTGCACCCCCGTCTATCTCGCCGAGCAGGCGCGCGCGCTCGCGAAGCAGTATCCCTCGGTGCGCGTCCAGGTCTTCGACGAGGCGGGCATTCGGCGCTTGAAGATGGGCTGCTTCCTCGCCGTGACGCAGGGCAGCGTGCAGCCCCCGCGCTTCATCGTCGTCGAGCACCGCGGCGGCAGGGCAGGCGCGGCGCCGGTGGTCCTCGTCGGCAAGGGCATCACCTTCGACACGGGCGGCATCTCGATCAAGCCCGCCGCCGCGATGGACGAGATGAAGTTCGACATGAGCGGCGCAGCCGCCGTGCTTGCCTTGATCGGCTTTGCGGCGGAGGTGCGCCTGCCCCTGCGCGTCGTCGGCCTGATCGCGGCCTGCGAGAACATGCCGGGCGGCCGCGCGGTGAAGCCGGGCGACATCGTGACGAGCGCCTCCGGGCAAACGGTCGAGATCCTCAACACCGACGCCGAGGGGCGACTCGTGCTGTGCGACGCGCTGCACTACGCGCGCCGGTTCAACCCCGCCGCCGTGATCGACATGGCGACGTTGACGGGCGCCTGCGTGGTCGCCCTCGGCTCCCACCACACCGGAGTGCTCGGCAACGACGAGGCGCTCATCCGCGAGATCCTCTCCGCGGGCGTGCGCTCGGACGACCGCGCGTGGCAGCTGCCCCTCACCGAGGAGTACGCGGAGCAGCTGAAGAGCAACTTCGCGGATTTCGCGAACATCGGCGGCCGGGAAGGCGGGGCGATCACGGCGGCCGCGTTCCTCGCGAAGTTCACCCAGGGCATGCGCTGGGCCCACCTCGACATCGCGGGCACCGCCTACCAGGGCGGCCCGCAGAAGGGCAGCACGGGCCGCCCGACGCCCCTCCTCGCCGAGTTCCTCACGCACCGCGCCGGACTGCGCTCCGAGTAGCGCCGCCGCGGGCCCTCTCGCGCATGCCATCGCAGCAGCCGACCGATTCTCCCGGTGCTCCGCAGCCGGCGGGCGCGGCCGATCCACGCGGCGTCGCGTTCTACGTTCTGGAGGAGGCCTCCGGCGCGGCGCGCCTCGAGCTCGCCTGCCGCATCACCGAGAAGGCGCTGCGCGCCGGCCAGAACGTCCTCATCTGGCACACGGACGGCACGGAGCTGCAGCGGCTCGATGAGCTGCTCTGGACCTTCGGCGACGACCGCAGCTTCATCGCCCACGAGCGCATCGTGCCGGGCACGGCCTGCGAGGCGCCCGTGCTCCTCACGACGGGCGTCGCTCCCGACGGTGGCATCGACGTGCTCATCAATCTCGCGGCCGAGGTGCCGGCGGTCGCCGAGCGGGCCGCGCGCATCGTCGAGATCATCGATGCGGACCCGGCCCGCCGTGAGGCCGGCCGCGCCCGCTTCAGGGCCTACCGGACGCGCGGCCTGCAGCCGGTCCTGCACAACGTCGGCGGGCGCTGACGGGCCCACGCGGCACGGGCCCGCGGCGGCTCACGCGATCGAGGCGCGGCGCGGGTCGCTATAATCGTGAAGCGGCCCTCAGGTCGGGCCCTCCCGGGTCGCATATCGTTGGCACTCAGCGCCGGGATCGGGCGGAGGCGAGCCGCGGCCGCATTGAAGCAAGAGAGCATGGACAAGGTCTACGCCCCACACGACATCGAGCGGCGGATCTACGAGCGCTGGGAATCCCAGGGCTGGTTCGCCCCGAGCGGCCGGGGCGCGCCCTTCTGCATCACCATCCCGCCTCCGAACGTGACCGGGACGCTGCACATCGGCCATGCGTTCCAGCACACCCTGATGGATGCGCTCACCCGCTATCACCGGATGCGCGGCGATGACACGCTGTGGCAGCCCGGCACGGACCACGCGGGGATCGCGACCCAGATGGTCGTCGAGCGCCAGCTCGGCGCCCGCGGGATCGAGCGCGCCGACATCGGTCGCGAGGCGTTCATCGAAGAGGTCTGGCGGTGGAAGGCGCAGTCGGGCGGCACCATCGCAGCGCAGATGCGCCGGCTCGGCGACTCGGTCGACTGGTCGCGTGACCGCTTCACGCTCGATGAGGGGCTCTCCCGGGCGGTCGTCGAGGTCTTCGTGCGCCTGTACGAGGATGGCCTCCTTTATCGCGGCAAGCGCCTCGTCAACTGGGATCCGGTGCTGCTCACCGCGCTCTCGGACCTCGAGGTGGAGAGCGAGGAGGAGGACGGCCGGCTCTGGCATCTGCGCTACCCGCTCGAGGGCGGACCCGGGCACCTCACCGTCGCGACGACCCGCCCGGAGACCCTGCTCGGGGACACGGCGGTCGCCGTGAACCCCGACGATGAGCGCTACAGGAGCCTTGTCGGCCGGACGGTGCGGCTGCCGCTCGCGGAGCGCTCGATCCCGGTGATCGCCGATGACTCCGTCGATCCGGCCTTCGGCTCGGGCTGCGTCAAGATCACCCCCGCCCACGACTTCAACGACTACGAGGTCGGGCTGCGCCACGGGCTCGAGCCGATCAACATCTTCACGCCGCGAGCGGCGCTCAACGAGCGGGCTCCACCGCACCTGCGCGGGCTCGACCGCTTCGCGGCGCGCGAGCGCATCGTGGCCGAGCTTCAGGCAGCGGGCCTCCTCGAGCGCGTCGAGCCGCACAAGCTCACGGTCCCGCGCGGCGACCGCAGCGGCGCCGTGCTCGAGCCCTACCTCACCGACCAGTGGTTCGTCACGATCGCCCCGCTCGCCGCGCCCGCCATCGCCGCGGTGGAGCAAGGCCGCACGAGGTTCGTGCCGGAGAGCTGGAGCCACACGTACTTCGAGTGGATGCGCAACATCCGCGACTGGTGCGTGAGCCGCCAGCTGTGGTGGGGCCACCGCATTCCGGCGTGGTACGACGCGCACGGCAAGCTCTACGTCGGCCGCAGCGAGGAGGACGTCCGCGCCCGCCACGGGCTCGGGGCCGAGACGGCGCTGCGCCAGGACGAGGACGTGCTCGACACCTGGTTCTCCTCGGCGCTCTGGCCGTTCTCGACGCTCGGGTGGCCGGACCGCACGCCGCAGCTCGCGAAGTTCTACCCGACGAGCGTGCTCGTCACCGGATTTGACATCATCTTCTTCTGGGTCGCCCGGATGATGATGATGGGACTGAAGCTCATGGGCGAGGTGCCGTTCCGCGACGTGTACATCACGGGCCTCATCCGCGACGAGCACGGCGAGAAGATGTCGAAGTCGAAGGGCAACATCATCGATCCGCTCGATGTGATCGACGGCATCGACCTCGCGGGGCTCCTCGCCAAGCGCACAAGTGGACTCATGCAGCCGCAGCACGCGCCGCAGATCGAGCAGGCGACGCGCAAGCGCTACCCGCACGGCATCGCGGCCCATGGCGCCGATGCGCTGCGCTTCACCATCGCGGCCCTCGCCTCCCCGACCCGCGAGCTGCGCTTCGACCTCGAGCGGGTCGCGGGCTATCACAAGTTCTGCAACAAGCTCTGGCACGCGGCGCGCTTCGTGACGCTCGTCGCCGGAGGTGAGGCCGCGCCGGGCGGCCCGGCCGGGGAGGCAGCGGGGCGGGAGCTCACCGTCGTCGATCGCTGGATCCGCTCGCGCTTCGGACGGGCGGTGCAGGCGGTCGAGCAGGCGCTGCGCGATTATCGCTTCGACTACGCGGCGAGCGCGCTCTACGAGTTCACCTGGTACGAGTTCTGCGACTGGTACATCGAGCTCGCCAAGCCGCTGCTGCAATCCGCGAGCGCACCGGCCGCCGCGAAGCGCAGCACGCGCTGGACGCTCCTCGAGGTGCTCGAGGCTCTGCAGCGCGCGCTGCACCCAATCGTGCCCTTCATCACCGAGGAGATCTGGCAGCGGGCCGCGCCGCTCGCCGGACGCTCCGGCCCCACGGTGATGCTGCAGCCGTACCCGAGCTCGGGGGATTTCCCCCGCGACGAGTCCGCCGAGCGCGAGGTCGCCTGGCTCCAGGCCCTCGTGCTCGCCGTGCGGCAGATCCGGGTGGAGATGCACGTCGGGGATTCCGCGCGGCGCGTCCCCCTCCTGCTCCAGGGCGCCTCGGCCGCGGATCGGGCCCTGCTCGAGCGCCATCGCGCCGCGCTCGAGCGGCTCGCGGGCGTCGAGTCCGTGACCGTGCTCGAGCCGGGCGCGCCCGCTCCGCCGGCCGCCGCCCAGCTGGTCGGCGAGCTCACGGTCCTCGTGCCGATGGCGGGGCTCATCGACGCCGCCGCCGAGGCCGAGCGGCTCGAGAAGCTGCTCGCTCGCGCGCGGCTCGATCTCGGCAAGGCCCGCGGCAAGCTCGCGAGCGAGAGCTTCGTGCGCCATGCGCCGGCCGCGGTGGTCGCAACCGAGCGGGAGCGGCAGACGGAGCTCGAGCGCACCGTGACCGGCCTTGAGAGCCAGCTCGCCCGGGTGCGTGCGCTGCCGCCGTGAGCGCGCATCCGGCCGGCGAGCGAGTCGATCCGCGCGATGCCGCGCTGCGCCGCGCCGTCGCTGCGCTCGAGACGATCGTGCTCGGCAAGCCGCGGCAGATCCGACTGTGCCTCGCCTGCCTGCTCGCGCGGGGTCATCTGCTCATCGAGGACGTGCCGGGCGTCGGCAAGACGACGCTCACGCACGCCCTCGCGCACGTGCTCGGGCTCGCCTGGCAGCGCGTGCAGTTCACGAGCGATCTGCTGCCCGCGGACATCATCGGGGTGTCGGTGTTCGACCGCGCGACGCAGCAGTTCCGCTTCCGCAACGGCCCGATCTTCACGCAGCTGCTGCTCGCCGATGAGGTGAACCGCGCAAGCCCGCGCACCCAGAGTGCTCTGCTCGAGGCGATGGAGGAGCGCCAGGTGAGCGTCGACCTGACGACGTACCGCCTGCCGGACCCGTTCTTCGTCGTCGCGACCGAGAATCCGCACGAGGAGCTCGGCACCTTCGCGCTCCCGGAGTCGCAGCTCGATCGGTTCCTGATGCGCATCACGCTCGGCTACCCCGAGGCGCGGTTCGAGCGCGAGCTGCTGACGACGGGCGAGCGCCGGGACCTGCTCTCCGGGATGGACCCGGCGCTCGATGCCGCCTCCGTGGTGCGCCTTCAGCAGGCGGTGCGTGCGGTGCACGTGTCCGACCCACTCCTCGATTACGTCCAGACGCTGATCCAGCGGACGCGGGAGCGCGCCGACTTGAAGCTCGGGCTGTCCCCGCGCGCCGGGCAGGGATTGATCCGCGCCGCGCAGGCGTGGGCCTACCTGAGCGAGCGCCCGGCGGTGCTGCCGGAGGACGTGCAGGCCGTGCTGCCGTCCGTCGCCGCACACCGGCTCGAGCAGCGCGAGCCGGCAGGCGCCGTGGACGGGGAGAGCCTCGCGGCCGAGCTCATGAAGCGGGTCCCCGTTCCGATCTGAGCGGCGCCGCGGCGGCCATGCGAACCCTCCTGCGGCGCAAGATGGCGGCCTGGATTCTGAAGCGCCAGGGCGCCGACCGCTTTCCGGTGAGCCTCGGCCGGCGGCGCCTGTACATCCTGCCGACGCGGGCGGGGCTCGGGTTCGGGCTCCTCCTGCTCTGCATGCTCGTCGGGGCGCTCAATTACGGCAACAGCCTCGCCCTCCTCGTCACCTGCCTCCTCGCCGGCGTCGCGCTCGTCGCCATGTATCAGTGCCACCGCAATCTGCTCGGGCTCGAGCTCGCCGCGGCAGCGACGAGCCCCGCCTTCGCCGGCGAGCGCGGCCTGCTCAGCGTGACGCTCGTCAACGGCTCCGCGCTCGACCGCTTCCGCCTCGAGATCGACGCCTCCGGTGCGCGCGCGGCCGCGGCCGATCTGCCCCGGTTCTGCACCTGCCGGCTCGAGCTCGAGGTTCCCGCGCCCCGCCGTGGCCTCATCCGCCTCGATCGCCTGCGGGTCGCGACGACTCATCCGTTCGGCCTGTTCCGCGCCTGGACCTGGGTGCACGCCCCGCTCGCCCTCACCGTCTTCCCGCGACCGCGCGGCAGGCGGCCCGTGCCGCCCTACGCGGCGGCGGAGCGCGGCCGCGCGCAGGCGCGGGGAGCCGACGAGGATGAGTGGCGGGGCCTGCGCGCCTTTCGGGAGGGGGACTCGCCCCGCCAGGTCGACTGGAAGGCGTACGCGCGCGGCGCGCCGCTCCTCGTCAAGGAGTACGCCGCCTCCGGCTCGCAGCGGCGCGTGTTCGGCTTCGATGATCTGCCCGGCCTCGAGACCGAGGCGCGGCTCGAGCAGCTCGCACGCTGGATCGTCGATGCCGAGGCGCGGGGCGACAGCTACGGCCTCGTCCTGCTCGGGACGCGCCTGCCGGCGCAGCGCGGCCCGGAGCACTACCGGCGCGCCCTGACGGCGCTCGCGCTGCACGGGATCGCGCCGTGAGCGGCCCGCCGCGCGCGCTCGGGTGGACCGCGGCGGCGTTGCTCGGCGGCGTCCTGCTTCAGGTGGACCGCACGCCGCTCTGGGCAACCGTCACGGCGTGCGTGTGCGCGGCATGGTCCATCGCCGGCGCGGCTCGCCGGGTCCGGCTGCCCGGGCGGACGCTCACCGGAGCGCTCGCGCTCGCGCTCATTGCAGCCGTCGCGGCGATGTACCGGACGCTGAACGGGCTCGAGGCAGCGACCACGCTCCTCGCGGCCATGGGCTCGGTGAAGCTCCTCGAGGCCCGCACGCGACGCGATCGGTACATCGTGATCGGGGCCGGCCTGTTCCTGCTGTTCGCGGCCTGCCTCGCACGGCAGTCCCTGCCCTGCGCGCCGCTTTACGCCGCGCAGCTGTGGCTGTGCTGCTCGGCGATGCTCGTCTCGGCGCATCCGGGCAGCACGCTCGGCGAGCGAGCCGCGGTGCGGCTCGCGGCGCGCAGCCTCCTGCTCGCGCTGCCGCTCGCCGTGCTCGGCTTCCTGTTCGTTCCGCGCCTCTCCGGGTCGCTCTGGGCGCTGCCCGCGACGGGCGCGGCGACCACAGGACTGTCCGACACGCTCACGCCCGGCTCGATCTCCGATCTCAGCGAGTCCCCGGACCCGGCCCTGCGCGCCTGGTTCGAGGGCGCTCCTCCGCCTCCCGAGGAGCGCTACTGGCGCGGCCCGGTGCTCTACGACTTTGACGGCTACACCTGGTCGCGTCCGCCGCCGCAGTGGTTCGAATCCGCGCCGCAGGCGACCGCGGCGCGCGGCGCCTACCGCTATCGCGTCACGCTCGAGCCGAGCGCCGAGCGCTGGTGGCTCGCGCTCGACACGGTGGACGCCGCGCCGAGCGGCGCGGTCCGCCTCACCTCCGATCGGGTTCTCCTCGGCGCGCGCCCCGTCACCGAGCCGATCAGCTATGCGGCCGTCTCGGACACGCGTGCGCGCGATCCGACGCCGCTCACGCCGAGCGCACGCGCGGGCGATCTGCAGCTGCCGGCCGCGCGCAACCCGCGCTCCGTGCAGCTCGGCCGGCGCCTGCGGCGCGATGCAGGCTCGGACGCGCAATTCGTGCGCTCGGTGCTCGAGCTGTTTCGCACCGGCGGCTTTCGCTACACCCTCACCCCGCCGCCGCTCGGCGCGAACTCGGTCGATGACTTTCTCTTCGGCGCGCGCAGCGGCTTCTGCGGGCATTTCGCCTCGGCCTTCGTGCTGTTGATGAGAGCCGGAGGGGTGCCCGCGCGAGTGGTGACGGGCTATCTCGGCGGGCAGTGGAACCGGATCGGCGGCTACCTGCTCGTGCGCGAGTCCGATGCGCACGCGTGGGCGGAAGTGTGGCTGTCCGGCCGCGGATGGACGCGCGTCGACCCGACCGGGGTCGTCGCGCCGGAGCGCTTGAGGAGTGGCATCGATGAGTTTCTGCCGGGCGCCGAGTCGACGTCCGCGCGCCTGCTCCTCGATGTGCCCGGGATCGCCTCCCTGCGCGATGCGTGGGATGCGGCGAACGCCTGGTGGACCAACGAGGTGGTCGGCTTCGATTCGCGAGCGCAGCTTGGCCTGCTGCGCCGGCTCGGGGTCGCCGCGCCGGGACCGGCCGCGCTCGCCTGGGCGCTCGCGCTGTGCCTCACCGCATGGCTCGCGGTGCTCGGCTGGCAGCTCGGCCGAGTGCCCGGCGAGCCGCGCCCGGATCGGCTCGCGCGGGCGTATCGCAGGCTCTGCGTGAAGCTCGCGCGGGCCGGCGTGCCGCGCGCAGCCGACCAGGGGCCCGCCACCTACGCCGAGTCGGTCGCGCGGCGCCGTCCCGACCTTGCGGCAGTGGCCCGACGGCTGCTCGAGTGCTACGCGGAGCTGCGCTTCGGCCCGGCTCGGGAGGCAGGGGACGCGAGCCGGCTCGCCGACCTCGAGCGCGCCATCGCGCGCTGGCGCGTCAGTCCACCGCGGCGGAGTGCTCGCGGGTCTCGCGGAAAGCGATCTGCGGCCAGCGCTCGAGGGTGAGCTCGAGGTTCACCCGGGAGGGGGCGAGGTAGACGAGCGCTCCGGCGTGGTCGAGCGCGAGGTGCTCGAACGCGCGCGAGCGAAACTGCTGCACCTCCCGCTCATCGCCCGCGATCCAGCGCGCCGTGTGGATCGGGACGGGCTCGAACGCGCATGCGACGCCGTACTCGTCCGCCAGGCGAAAGGCGACCACCTCGAACTGCAGCGGCCCGACCGCCCCGAGGATGAGATCGTTGGTGCGCAGCGGCTTCAGAAGCTGCGTCGCGCCCTCCTCGCACAGCTGGGAGAGCCCCCGCTGCAGCGCCTTCATCTTGAGCGGATCCTTGAGGACCGCGCGCCGGAAGATCTCCGGCGCGAAGTCGGGCACGCCGGTGAAGGTGAGCGCCTCGCCCTCCGTGAACGTATCCCCGATGTTGATCGTGCCGTGGTTGTGAAGCCCGATGATGTCGCCCGCGTAGGCCTCCTCCGCGTGCGCGCGGTCCGCCGCCATGAACGTGAGCGCATCGGCCACCCGGATCTCCTTGCCGAGCCGCGCGTGATAGAGCCGCATGCCGCGCGCGTAGCGCCCGGAGCACAGCCGCAGAAAGGCGATGCGGTCGCGGTGGCCGGGATCCATGTTGGCCTGGATCTTGAACACGAACCCGCTGAGCGCCGGCTCGACGGGGGCGACCGTGCGCTCCCGGGCGCTGCGGTCGAGGGGGCCGGGCGCATCGGTCACGAAGGCCGCGAGCAGCTCCTCCACGCCGAAGTTCTGGATGGCGGACCCGAAGAAGACGGGCGTCTGCCGTCCCGCCCGGTATCCGTCCGGGTCGAACGGCTCGGTCGCGCCCTTCACGAGGTCGATCTCCTCGCCGAAGGGCGCCGCGAGCGCCCCGAGAAACTCGTGCGCCGCGGCGCTCCCGAGTCCCTCGATCGTGCGGTTCGCGCCGATGCGCCCTCGATCGCCGGCTGCATACGAGGAGATGCGGTCCTCGGGCAGGTGATAGATCCCGCGCAGCTCCCGCCCCATGCCGATCGGCCAGGTGACGGGCGCGGTGCGGATGTGCAGCACCTTCTCGATCTCATCGAGCAGCTCGATCGGCGGGCGTCCGTCGCGGTCGAGCTTGTTGATGAAGGTCATGATGGGCGTGTCGCGCAGCCGGCAGACCTCCATCAGCTTGACGGTGCGCTCCTCGACGCCCTTCGCCGCATCGATGACCATGAGCGCCGAGTCCACGGCGGTGAGCGTGCGGTAGGTATGCTCGGAGAAATCCTCGTGGCCCGGCGTGTCGAGCAGGTTCACGATGCAGTGCCGATACGGAAACTGCATCACCGAGGAGGTGACCGAGATTCCCCGCTCCTGCTCGAGCCGCATCCAGTCGGAGGTCGCGTGGCGCGCCGCCTTGCGCCCCTTGACCGCCCCGGCCATCTGAATCGCCCCGCCGAACAGGAGCAGCTTCTCGGTGAGCGTCGTCTTGCCGGCGTCCGGGTGCGAGATGATCGCGAACGTCCGCCGCCGGCGGACTTCTGCGGCGAGGTCGGCCATCGCTTCGGATCCGGCCGTTCAGCGGCCGTGGGCGCGCCGGCCCCGCAAGGGGAGCTTCAGCACGACGGCGTCCTCGCGCCCGCCGACGGCCTGATAGTACCCGCGGCGCACGCCGATCGGCTCGAAGCCGAGCGTCTGGTACAGGCGGATCGCCGCCGCGTTGGACGGGCGCACCTCGAGGTAGGCCTCGCTCGCGCCGCTCGCCGCGGCGCGCGCGAGCAGCTGCTCGAGCAGCGCCCGGCCGATGCCGCGCGAGCGGCAGCCCTCGCGCACGCAGACGTTGAGGATGTGCGCCTCCCCCGCGCCCGCGCTCATGACGCCGTAGCCGATGATCGCCCCCTCGAGCATGACGATGCGGCAGTAGTACCCGACGCGCAGGCAATCGCGAAAGATCCCCTCGCTCCAGGGAAACGGGTACGAGGCGCGCTCGATCGCGATCACGGCCCGCACGTCGCCGTCCGTCATCGGGCGGATCTCGATCTGCGGCAGCGGCGCGATCAGGTCTGGAGCGGTCGCCATGATGTGGCTTCAGGTCGAGGTCGTGAGCTCACGAAACACGTTGCGGGCAAACTTGAGGTCCTCCCACGCCTTGCGCTTGTCGGCGGGGGTGCGCAGCAGATAGGCCGGATGATACGTCACGACGAGCGGGGTATTCAGCTCACCGAATTGGTGCACGCGGCCGCGCAGGCTCGCGAGGGCGGCCGTGACGCCGAGCAGGTTGTGCGCGGCGATCCGCCCGACCGCGAGGATCAGGACGGGGCGGATGAGCTCGATCTGGCGCTTGAGGTACGGCAGGCAGCTTGCGACCTCCTCGGGCTTGGGGTCCCGGTTGCCGGGCGGCCGGGACTTCAGGATGTTCGCGATGTACACGTTCCGGCCGCGCGCGAGCCCGATCGCGCGGAGCATCGAGTCGAGGAGCTGCCCGGCCCGTCCGACGAACGGCTCGCCCTGGCGGTCCTCCTCGGCGCCCGGCGCCTCGCCGACGACCATCCATTGCGCATGGGGATCGCCGACGCCCAAGACGGCTTGGGTGCGCGTCCGGTGCAGCGGGCAGCGCGTGCACGCCCGCACTTCGGCACGCAGTGCGTCCCACGCATCTGCGGCGCCGCGCGGCGGCGGCGCGGCGGGGGCGCTCGACCCCCGGGGAAGCCATGCGTCGATCCCGAGCGCCTCGAGGTACCGGGCCCGTTGCTGCGCGTCCACGGCTCAGGCCACCGCGGGAGGGCCGCGCGAGCGCCGCCGCAGGCGCCGGGCGGCCCACAGCACCGGCGCAGAGAGCGCGTAGATCGAGAAGATCGAGAGCAGCATCGTCGGCGGATCGACCGCGACCAGCACGAAGAACAGCGGCACGATGAGCAGGTAGGCGAACTTGATGCGCCGGTCGAGATCGAACTGCTTGAAGCTCGGGTAGCCGAAGCGGCTCACCATGAGGCCTCCGGCGGCCGCCGTGATGCCGAAGGCGGCGATGAGCCCGGCGAGCCCCGGCTCGCGCCACTCGCTCGAGAACCACACGAACGCCGCGACGATCGCCGCTGCCGAGGGGCTCGGCAGCCCCTCGAAGTAGCGCTTGTCGGCCGAGGCGGAGCGGGCGTTGAAGCGCGCGAGCCGCAGGGCGGCGCAGGCGGCGTAGAAGAAGGCGGCAAGCCAGCCGAAGCGGCCCCATGCCCGGCCGTACTCGGCGATGCGCACGACGCCCCACTGGTAGGAGACGATGGCCGGCGCGAGCCCGAACGCGACCATGTCCGCGAGGCTGTCGTACTCCTTGCCGAACGCGCTCTCGGCATGGGTGAGGCGGGCGATGCGGCCGTCGAGCGTGTCGAAGATCATGGCGACGAACACGCCCATGCCCGCGTGCGCGAAGTGCTTGTCGATCGCCGCGACGATGGCATAGAAGCCCGAGAACAGACACCCGGTCGTGAGCAGATTGGGCAGCAGATAGATGCCCTTCGGACGGGGCTTCTCGGCGGGCTGCTCGGTGTCCATCTCTTGGGTCAACACGATCGTCGCTCGCTGGCCGGGCATGAACGCCCGAAGGGGGAATGATACTGTAAGAGGGGGCGCGGCCGGTCGCCGCGGCGGCGGCGGCGCGCACGCACCGCCTCAACAGTGACGCGGATCTCGGCGGGCCCCGCCCGATTGCCACACGATGGGGCGCAGGTGCCGCCGAGCGGCTTCGGCGGCGTCGCATCGCAGGGCCATGTTCCGATCATCGCGCAGTCCCCTCGGGTTCCTGTCGCTCGTGCTCGTGTCGATCGCGGGCATGCTCGCTGCACGCGGCGTCCGCGCCGACCCGCAGAGCGATCCCGGCCTGAAGGACGTGGTTGCGCGCGCGATTGCCCAGGCGCAGTGTTTCCCCGACCGCTTCGACTCGGCAGTCTGGTACCGGCTGATGGAGCCGCGCCTGCGGCGCAAGGTGCCCGACCAGAGCGAGCGCGTCGCAATCCTCCAGGACGTCTACTGCGAGACTCATCGGCCGGGCGAGGACCGCCTGCCGCCGGGGCTCGTCATGGCCCTGATCGATGTCGAGAGCGATTTCGACCGCTGGGCCGTCTCCTCGGCGGGCGCGGTGGGGCTGATGCAGGTGATGCCCTTCTGGCCCGAGCGGCTCGGGATGCGCCGCTTCGAGCTCGTCCACGTCGGCCCCAACGTGCGGATGGGCTGCGCGATCCTGCGCTTCTACCTCAGGGCGGCCCATCACGACTACGCGCGCGCGCTCGCCGATTACCACGGGAGCATCGGCCGGCGCGATTATCCGGACGCGGTGCTCGAGCGCTGGGGAGCGCGGTGGTCGGGCGCCGACGACCTCGGCAACGCCGAGACCGCTCAAGCGGTAAAGAAGCCCTCCGGCGGCTGATCGGCGCCGCCCGGCGCGTCGGTCACCTCCACCGCGATCACGCTGCTCGCCGAGGACCCGATCCACAGCCAGCCGACGAACGCCTCGACCGCTCGCTCCTCTCCCCAGGCGAGCACCTCGACGCGGCCGTCGGCGAGGTTCCGCGCGTAGCCCGAGATGCCGAGCTCCCGGGCCCGCGCGGCCGCGGCGCCGCGATAATAGACGCCCTGCACCCGGCCGCTCACCCAGCAGATCTTGCCCATCACGATGGGCGCAGCTTAGCTTATCGGATGATCGAGATTCTCGTGGTGTACTACTCGCGGAACGGCTCGACCGCCGAGCTCGCCCGCCAGGTCTGCCGCGGGGTGGAGAGCATCGAGGGTGTCTCGGCCAAGCTGCGCACGGTGCCGCCCGTCGCGGCCGAGAGCGAGGGTCCGGCGCGGCTGGTGCCGCCGAGCGGTCCTCCGTACGCCACCCACGATGACCTGCGCTCCGCGGACGGCCTGGTGCTCGGCAGCCCCACGCGGTTCGGGAACATGGCCGCTCCGCTCAAGCACTTCCTCGACGGCACGGCGGCCCTGTGGGTCTCCGGAGCGCTCGCCGGCAAGCCCGCCGCAGTGTTCACCTCCACCCAATCGATGCACGGCGGGCAGGAGACGACGCTTCTCTCGATGATGCTGCCGCTGCTGCATCACGGCATGCTGATCGTCGGCCTTCCGTACACGGAGCCCGCGCTCAACGAGACGCGGGCGGGCGGCACGCCCTACGGCGCCTCGCGCCTCGCCGGATCGGATCCGGCGCGCCCGGCTCTCACCCCCGAGGAGCAGTCCCTCGCGCAGGCGCTCGGACGGCGCGTCGCCCGACTCGCCTCACGCCTGCGTGCGCCGTGACAGCACCGAGCGGATGAACGGCACCGTGAGGCGCCGCCGGGCGACGAGCGCCGCCTCATCGAGCGAGTCGAGCAGATCGTAGAGCGCGCGCATCTCGCGCGGATACCGCCTCTGCAGCCACTGTGCCGTCGCCTCGGGCAGCTCGAGCCCGCGCGCTCGCGCCCGCAGCTGCAGCGCGCGCGTGAGCTCGCTCTCCGCAAGGCCCCGCAGCTGGAAGACGGCGCTCGCCGCCCAGCGCGAGCCGAGGTCCGGCAGCGCCCACTCGAGGAGCGCGGGCGGAGCCCGCGCGGCGGCGATCACTCGGCCGCCCCGCTCGAGCATCTCGTGGTGCAGCCCGAACAGCGCCCGCTCCCACTCCGCGTTCCCGGCGACGGCGTCGAGATCATCCAGGCACAGGCAGTCGAGCTCGGTCAGGCCCTCGAGCGCGCCGCTGCCGAGCGGACCGAGCTCGCGCAGGGGCAGGTAGCCCGCGCGCAGCCGCTCGCTCGCGAGCACGCAGGTCGCCTGCAGCAGATGGGTCTTGCCGACCCCGCTCGGACCGCAGATCCAGGCGGCCCCGGCGGCGCCCCGGGCGAGCGAAGCGAGGTGCTCGACGGCCTGCGTGTCGCGGCCGGCGAGGAAGCTCGCGAACACCGCGCGGTCGGGAACGCGGATGCCGAGGGGAAGCTGGCGCATCAGGAGGAGCGCGCGGGCACGGCGAGGGCGCGGCGCGTGAACACGATCACGTAATCGACCCCGGAGACGACGGTCGTGAGGAGCGTGACCAGCGCCAAGGCGGTGAGCGCGCCGAAGCTCGCGAACCCGAACGCCGCATGGGCCATCACGCAGAGCAGGTAGGCGAGCTGCACGCCCGTGTTGAGCTTGCTCAAGAGCGTCGGCCGGCCCTGCAGGGGACCGAACCCCAGCCGAAAGGCGAGTGCGCCCAGACCGATGAGCGCGTCCCGCGCGACGGCGGCGGCGGTGAGCCAGCGCGGGACCAGGCCGAGCCAGGTCGCGCTCACGAACACGCACACGAGCAGCAGCTTGTCCGCGGCAGGATCGAGCAGCTTGCCGAGCTCGGATGTCCAGTTGAAGCGCTTGGCGAGATAGCCGTCGAGCCCGTCGGAGAGGGCCGCGAGCGCAAAGAGCAGCATCGCCCACTCGTAGTCGGCGGCGCGCAGCGCCGCGATGACCGGCCAGATGAGCGCGATCCGCCCGATGCAGATGAGGTTCGGCAGGTGTCGCAGCATCAGGGATGGAACTGGTAGGTGAGCGGCGCTTCGGCCGTGCCCGCGCGCTGCAGGCGCTGCGAGTCGGCGAGCGCGCGCTCGACCGCCTGCGGCCCGCCACGGATGAGCACGCTGAAGGTCGCCGCCGCGCCGTCGGCCTCGACGAGCCCGGAGCGGCGCACGCCGGGCAGGTCGGCGAGCATGCGCTCGACGGTCGCGTAATCCGCGAGCGTCGCGATCCCGGTCACCTCGACCGCCGCGTTCTCCTCCATGAGCGGCAGCGAGCCGCCCTGCACCCTCGCGAGCGCGTCCGCCGCCCCGTTGATGCCGTCCTCGAGCGTTCCGTTCCAGCTCTGCGTCGAGAACCCCGTGAGGAGCGTCCACTGCCAGCTGCCGGGCGGCGCGGCAGGGTCCGCCCGGCCGAGCAGCACCGCATCGCCGCCGAGCCGCTGCGCGTTGGTGAGCAGCGCATCCGCGGTGAGGGCCTGACCGTCCGGACCGGTGAGGTCCATCGGCACGAGCGTGACGGGCAGGCCCCGCTCCTCGGCGATCTCCTCCAGGCTCTGCAGCGCCGCATCGTCCGCGGCCCCCGTCGGCGGCGGGCTCAGCACGACGATCGTGAACGGGCGCTCGGCATCCCAGACGCCGCGGGCGGCCGCGACGATCTGCTGCTCGATCGCCGGACCGTCGAACTCGACCTCGATGGTGCCGTCGCCCGCCGCGTGCGAGGAGCGCACGTACCGCGCGGCGTTGCTCACGAGTCCGGCGAGCGCCGGGTCGGTCGCGGCGTCGCGCCGCCCGGTCGCGCGGACCAGCACCTCGCGCATGGCGTCCCCGTAGACGGCGACCGGGTCCGTGCCGCGCACGCTCACCTCGTAGACGAGGACCGGGCGCGCGCCGAGGGCAAGCCGGGCCGCGGCGGTGAGGGCGAGCAGCCCGACCGTCGCGGCAATGGCGCGCGCGAGACGCGGGCTCCCCGGGTAAGCGCAGGTCATGAGACTATTGTACGGTGAGCCCGGCGGGAGGAACGAGGCTTGCGCCGCAGCATCCCTCGGCCCGCATGCCTCCACCGACCCCCGAGGTGCCGATCGTGCCGACCGTCAAGCGCATCGCCACTCTGCTCGCCTGGCCGCTCGGATGGTGCGCGGCCCACGCCGCGCTCGCGCAGGCCGGCGCGCCCGAGCCCTTCGCGGCGGTCTTCACGCTCGAGTGGCACGGCCTCAACGCCGGCAACTCCACCCTGACGCTCGAGCAAACGGCGCCCGGAACGTACGAGTACCGCTCGGTCAACCGCGCCCGCGGATTATTCCGCCTCGCCTTCCCCGACCCGATCAGCGAGTGGAGCGTCTTTGCCCTGGTGGACGGGCACGTGCGGCCGCGCTCGTACCAGGAGGACAACGGCCCCGGACGGGCCGGCCAGAACGTCGCCCTGCGCTTCGACTGGGAAGCCGGACGCGTGCTCGGCACCGAGGACGGCAAGCCGGTCGATCAGCCGCTCGACGCCGGCGTGCAGGATCCGCTCTCGGTGCAGATCGAGCTGATGCGCGAGCTCGCCGCCGGCTGGAGCCCGACGCGCTTCCTGCTGTTCGACAAGACCGAGGCGCAGCAGTACCACTACACGCGCGAGCGCGCCGAGCGGCTCGACACCCCGCTCGGGCCTCTCGACACGGTCGTCTACCGCAGCGATCGGCCGGGCTCGGACCGCGTCATGCGGCTGTGGCTCGCGCCGAGCCTCGGGTATCTGCCGGTGCAAGCCGAGCGGCGGCGCCGCGGCAAGGTCGAATTCGCGCTCCACATCCGCGAGCTGCGGCAGGGATCGGCGGCATCCCGCGCTGCAGCGGCCCCGGCCGCCGGCCCCGCGGGCTGAGCGGCGCGCGGGCGCGGGGCCCCTTCAGGTCTTCGGGAGCGTGACGCCGCGCTGCCCGAGGTACTTGCCGCCGCGGTCGCGGTAGGAGGTGGTGCAGGCTTCGTCCGACTCGAAGAACAGCATCTGTGCCACGCCCTCGTTCGCGTAGATCTTCGCGGGAAGCGGCGTCGTGTTGGAGAACTCGAGCGTGACGTGCCCTTCCCACTCGGGCTCGAGGGGCGTGACGTTCACGATGATGCCGCAGTTGCCGACGAACACACCCGCTTCGAGGGCGAAGTTGCCGGCTTCCGGGACGCTGAGGCAGTACACATCGTGGCAGCCGCGCACGTCGCGCACGGCGGCGACTCGGTGGTTGCGGTACGCGGGGCTCGCGCGCGCTCCCGCCGGCTCTTGCGCGTGCCGCGTGCTCCTCGGTCGGTGGTGGCGCAGATGCCATTCCTCGGCGAGCCGGCCCGTTCGATCCATGCGGCCGTCGAGCGGCTGATAGACCCGCGCCGCTCCCCGGGCGAAGTCGCGATGCAGGGGCATCAGCGCCGCGCCGGGGCGCAACGCCTGCGCTTGCGCGAGGCTCCCGTCACGCCGCATGAAGAGGTGATCGAGGGTCGCGTGGATGCGCGCGCCGCTGTCGAGCTCGATCTCGATGAGCGGGTCTCGATCGATGAAGCGGGGCGCCTCGAGCCGACTCACGATGAGCCGGCCGTCCGGGCCGATACTGTAGCCGAAGAACCGCTCCCCGGCCTCGTGCCGCCGCGCCATCTCCTCGAGGCTCGGCGCCGTGCCATCGACGAGCGCGACGCGCGTGTCGCCGCGAAAGCAGCGCGCGTACGTCGATTTTCCGCAGCACAGGGTGAGCACGTTGCGCGGAATGCGAAAGTACTCCGTGGTGCGCGCGAGGACGAACGAGTTCGGCGGAATGATGCAAACGTCCGCCTGGAGGTCGACGAAGCTCTTCTCGTCGAACTGCTTCGGGTCGACGATCGTCGTGTTGATGTTGGTGAAGATCTTGAACTCCCCCGCGCAGCGCACGTCGTAGCCGTAGCTCGAGGTGCCGTAGGAGATGATCTTGCGCTCCCCGAGGAGGCGCACTTGGCCGGGCTCGAACGGCTCGATCATCCGCTGCTCGCGCGCCATGCGCCGGATCCAATTATCGGACTTGATGCTCACCGGACCCCCGTCGAGCGCATACCGCTCAGCTCTCCTCCACCACGATCTGCGGAAAGACGCTGCTGCGGTCGCGCGCCCGGCGCGCGAGCGCGGCCGCCGTACGCCGGGCCATCTCGAAGTACGCCCTCGCCCGTGCCGTCTCGGGCGCGGCCACCACCGTCGGGCGCCCGCCGTCCGCCTCCTCGCGGATGCGCGCATCGAGCGGCAGCTCGCCGAGCAGCCGCACCCCGTACTGCCGGGCCATGCGCTGCCCGCCGCCCGCGCCGAAGACGTGCTCGATGTGCCCGCAGCTCGGGCACACGTGCACGCTCATGTTCTCGACGATGCCGAGCACGGGCACCGACACCTTCTCGAACATCTTGAGGCCCTTGCGGGCGTCGGCGAGGGCGATGTCCTGGGGGGTGGTGACGATCACCGCGCCCGCGACCGGCACGCGCTGGGAGAGCGTGAGCTGGATGTCGCCCGTGCCGGGGGGCATGTCCACCACGAGATAATCGAGCTCGCCCCAGCTCGTGTCGGCGAGCAACTGGGTGAGGGCCTGGGTGACCATCGGACCGCGCCACACCATCGGCTGCTCGGCATCGACCAGCAGGCCGATCGACATGGCGGTGACGCCGTGGCTGCGCAGCGGCTCGAGGTGCTTGCCGTCCGCGGAGCCCGGGTGCTGCCCGACAAGCCCGAGCATCAGGGGCTGGCTCGGGCCGTAGATGTCGGCGTCGAGCAGGCCGACGCGGGCGCCCTGCGCGGCCCAGGCGAGCGCGAGATTCGCCGCGACGGTCGACTTGCCGACGCCTCCCTTGCCGGACGCGACCGCCACGATGTTCTTGACGCCAGGCAGCGGCTTGAGCGGCCGCTGCACGGCATGCGCCTGGATCTCCGCTTCGAGCCGCAGGCTCAGCGGCACGTCGAGGTCGCAGGCGCGCAGGTGCTCCCGCAGCGCGGTCTCGAGCTCTTGCTGGTAGCCGCCGACCGGAAAGCCGAACCGCAGCGTCGCGAGGTAGCGCGAGTCCTCGCGCGCCACCGTCACGGCGACCTGCGCGGCCGCGAGCGCCTCATCGAGGTAGGGATCGACGTAGCGGGCGAGCGCCGTCTCGACGGCGGATGGCGAGGCATCTGGCATGGGAGAGGTCAGGCGGACGATGGAGCACGAAGTGTAGTGCCTCGGCCGGGCATTCGCATGTGCGGCGCCGGCCCCGAACGGGGGTCGCCGGTGGCCTCTGCGGCCCGTATGGCATAATTTATGCCTGGCCGGTAGCTGGAGGGTCGCCTTGCATGCCGGCGCTAAGGAGCGGTCGCGCACCCCGGGGAGTCCGTCCGGACCTCACCGAGGGGGTTGCACGTGGATGACTGCAGCAAGGCTGAATGAGCTTATTCACTAACCTGCGCGCCGAGCGGCTGATCGCCGAGATCCGGTCTGCGTCCAATCCGGGCGACCCGGCTGCGCAGAAGGCCGCCGCGAAGCTGAAGGAGCTCGGCGCCGGCGTCATCGAGGCGATCCTCGCGGCGCTTCCGGAGGCGGACAAGAGCACGACGGTCGCGCTGGTCGATGTGCTCGGAGCGCTCGTGAGCGTGAAGACCCTCCCGCAGCTGCTGCAGGGGCTCGTCGAGGGGAGCCCGCGGGTGATTGCCGGCATCGCCTGGGCGCTGACCGGCAGCCGCGGCTACCCGCCGCACATGCTGCTCGAGGCGCTCTCGCGGCCAGGGATCTCCAAGTCCGCGCTCCTCGAGGTCATCGCCGCCCAGAAGCAGCGCTTCGGGGTGCGCGAGCTGCTCAACGCCGCCTACGCCCAGGAGCCGAACGAGAAGGCCGCGCTGTTCCGCATCATCGGCGAGATCACCGACGCCCAAGCGACGCCCGAGCTGCTCGGCCGGCTGCACGGCAAGGACCCGATCGCGCGCGTCCACATCATCAACATCCTCGCGCGCTTCCCGGCGCCCGAGGTCCAGGCGGCGCTGCAGGATCAGCTGAAGGACCCGAGCAAGCTCATCCGCGGCGCGGCGCTCGCCGCGCTGCAGAGGACCGACGGTCCGATCGACGTCGAGCGGGTCTGCGCGCTGCTGCGCGACCCCGAGATCGACGTGCAGAACAAGGCGATCGACACGGTCATCAAGGCGAATCACCCGGAGACCGTGCGCTACCTGATCGAGGTGCTGAAGGACGAGAACGAGTACGCGCGGCGCGCCGCCGTCGAGGTGCTGAACGAGGTCGGCGATGCGAAATCCGTGAAGCACCTGCTCGAGGCGCTGAAGGACAGCGACTGGTGGGTGCGCAGCCGCGCCGCCGATGCGCTCGGGAAGATCGGCGGGCCGAAGGTGATCGACGCCGTGCTCACCCTGGTGCGCGATTCGGACGAGGACATTCGCCGCGCCGCGATCGAGATCCTGAACCAGACCAAAGATGAGCGCGCGGTCGATCATCTCATCCAGGCGACGCGCGACCCGGACTGGTGGGTGAGCGAGCGCGCGGTCGATGCGCTCGCGGAGATCGGCAACAAGCGCGCGGTCCCGCGGCTCGTCGAGATGCTTCGGGCCGGCAACCCCAAGGCGCTGCCGATCGTCGTGCGCGCGCTCGGACGGATGGGCGATGCGAAGCTCGTCGAGCCGCTGCTGCCCCTGCTCGGCCGAACCGAGCGCGAGATCCGCATCGAGGCGATCCAGGCGGTCGCGAAGCTCGCGGAGGGCAAGCAGGCCGAGCGCGTGCGCGCGGAGCTGCAGTCCCAGGCGGCCTCCCCGGATCAGACGATCGCGCGCATGGCCGCGAGTGCCCTCGCCGAGCTCGACACCCGCTCGACGGGCAGCCTCACCCCTTTGCCGACGGCGGCCGCCTCGATTCCGCCCGCGGCGGCGAGCCGGCCCGGCGCGACGGCCGCCGCGTCGCGCACGCTCCTCATCTCGGACGGAGCGCTCGCCCAGGCCTCTCGCCACGCGGAGGAGCCCGGCAAGCTCGACATCTCGACGCTCAAGGCCGGGGACATCATCGAGGGCCGCTACAAGTACATCGATCGGATCGGCCGCGGAGCCTTCGGCACGGTGCTGCTGATGGAGGACACCGTGGTCGATGAGCGGCTGATCCTGAAGTTCTTGAATCCGAACGTCGCGCAGGACGAGGAGGTGATGAAGCGCTTCGTCCACGAGCTGCGCTACTCGCGCAAGATCACGCACAAGAACGTCATCCGCATCTACGACTTCCTCTACATCCAGGGCAACTACGCGATCTCGATGGAGTACTTCCCCTCCCACACGCTCGCCGGAGAGGTCGTGGGCGAGAAGCCGATGGAGCTCAAGCGCGCGCTGCGCTTCGGCTGCGACATCGCGACCGGGATGACGGTCGCGCACCAGGTCGGCATCGTCCACCGCGACTTGAAGCCCGCGAACGTGCTCATCAACCAGGAGAGCCTCCTCAAGATCGTCGACTTCGGCGTCGCTGCGGCCCAGCGCGAGGGCGACACCCAGCTCACGAAGACCGGCTACGTGATCGGCTCGCCGAAGTACATGGCGCCCGAGCAGATCCTCGGCAAGAAGGTGGACGAGCGGGCCGACATCTACGCGCTCGGGGTCATCCTCTACGAGATGCTGACCGGCGTGCCGCCTTACTCGCGGGGAGATCACATGTCCGTGATGTACCAACACGTCCAGGGCAAGGCGCGCCCGCCGCAGCAGGTGAACCCGGCGCTGCCGCCCGAGCTCAACGAGCTCGTCGTGAAGACGATGGCCGTCGACAAGTCGAAGCGCTTCCAGACGATGGAGGAGCTGCGGGTCGCGCTCGAGCGATTCCTGTAGTCCGCCCCCCGGGGACCGGTCGCCGTCCCCGAGAGGGGCTGACCGTCCCGCTTTCGTGCGTTACGTCAAATTTCCGTGCCCAAGCCGTTGATTTGCCAGCATGGAAGAGGCAAAACGGCCTTCGAGTCCACCCCCGGCTCCGCCCAGAGGCTCTAGGATCGCACCGTGGCGCGCATCGACTCGTTTTTGAAGCTCGGCATGCAGCAAGGCTGCTCCGATGTGCATCTCGCCGTCGGCGTCCCGCCGATGCTGCGCATGCACGGGGATCTGCTCCCGATCAAGTTCCGCGACCTGCGCAGCGCCGAGCTCGAGGGCTACATCGCCGAGATCCTCACCCGCTCGCTCGCCGAGCAGTTCAGCGCGGGCCGGGACCTCGACTTCTCCTACGTCTCGGCGGACGGAGGACGCTTCCGGGTGAACGTGTACCGCAAGGAGACCGGCGTCGGAGCGACGTTCCGCAGCATCCCCTCGGAGGTCCCGACGCTCGAGAAGCTCGCCCTGCCGCCGATCGTGACCAAGCTCTGCGACTTCCACCAGGGGCTGATCCTCGTCACCGGCTCGACCGGCACGGGCAAGTCCACCAGCCTTGCGGCGATGATCGACCACCTGAACAGCACGCGCCGGCTCAACATCGTGAGCCTCGAGGACCCGATCGAGTTCGTCCACCGCAGCAAGCAAAGCCAGGTGATCCAGCGCGAGCTGCACACCCACATCCCGAGCTTCGCGGAGGGCGTGCGCGCCGCCATGCGCGAGGATCCGGACGTGATCCTGGTCGGCGAGCTGCGCGATGCGGAGACCATCTCGATGGCCATGACGGCCGCCGAGACCGGACACCTCGTGTTCGGGACGCTGCACACGACGGGCGCGGTCAAGACGATCGACCGCATCATCGATGCGCTGCCGATGGAGGAGCGCGAGCAGACGAAGAGCTTCCTCGCGCAAAGCCTGCTCGCGGTCGTGACGCAGGTGCTCGTCAAGACCGCCGATGCGCGCGGACGCCGGGCGATCTGCGAGATCATGGTGATGACCAAGGCGATCGCGAAGCTCATCCAGAGCGACCAGACGCACCAGATCCCGAGCCAGCTGCAGACCGGGCGGGATCTCGGCATGCAGCTGCTCGACCAGTCGCTCCTCGCCGCCATCAACGCCCGGGAGATCGACCCGGACGACGCCTACGCCTACGCGAGCAACAAGAACCTCTTCCAGAGGTACGTGACCGACACGAGCATGCTGCCGAAGCTCGATGCCTCCGGCGCCCCCGCCCCATCCGTCGCGTCCGCGACGTCCGCGACGCCGGGCTGAGGCGCGAGCCATGGCCGCCATCGACTCCTTTCTCGGCGAGATCCTCGAGCGGCGCGGATCGGACCTGCATTTCATCGCGGGCGACCCGCCCCGCATCCGCCTGTACGGGGATCTGCAGCCGCTGCGGCCGGAGAAGCTCGAGTCCCAAGCGGTGCACGATGCGCTCTATGAGATCATGCCGAAGCCGGCCGTCGAGCGCTTCGAGGCGCACGACGGAGCGGACTTCGCCTACACGCTCGCCGATCGGGGCCGCTTCCGCGTCAACGTCCTGCGGCACCTGAGCGGCATGGGCGCCGTGTTCCGCGCCATCCCCTCCCAGGCGATGACGCTCGATGAGCTGCAGCTCCCGGAGGCGGTGCGGCAGATGTGCCGCGCGAGCCACGGGCTCATTCTGGTGACAGGCAAGACCGGCTCGGGCAAGTCCACGACGCTCGCGGCGATGATCGACGACATCAACGCCCGCGTGAAGGGGCACATCCTCACGATCGAGGATCCGATCGAGTTCCTCCACCAGCGCAAGAGCTGCCTCGTGAGCCAGCGCGAGATCGGCGTGCACGCGTTGAGCTTCTCCTCGGCGCTGCATTCGGCCCTGCGCGAGGACCCCGACGTGATCCTCGTCGGCGAGCTGCGCGATCTCGAGACGATGAGCATCGCGGTGACGGCGGCCGAGATGGGCATCCTCGTGATGGGAACGCTGCACACCAACGGCGCGGCGCAGACGGTCGACCGCATGATCAACGTGTTTCCCTCGGAGAAGCAGCCCCACGTGCGCACGATGCTGTCCACCTCGCTCCGCGGGGTGGTCTCGCAGCAGCTCCTGCAGCGCGCGGACCGGCAGGGACGCATCGCGGCGCTCGAGATCCTCGTCAACACTCCGGCGAGCTCGAATCTCATCCGCCAGGGCAAGCTCGATCAGCTCGAGAACACCATGCAGTCCGGCGCCCAGTTCGGCATGCGCACCATGGACAAGGCGATCCAGCAGCTGCTCGATCAGAAGCTCGTCACCGGCAAGGAGGCCTACAAGAAGGGCATCAACAAGACGAAGTTCGAGGCGGTGAAGGAGCAGGGCTGAGGCGGCGCGAGCGCGCGCGGCCGATCGGCGCCGCACACGCGCGCGGCTCGTCGGCGCGGCCGAGCCCGAGGCTGTCTCGCGCGTGAGTGGCACGGTACACTGCCCGCATGCCCCGCACCCTCTTCGTCACCACCGCCCTGCCCTACGCGAACGGTCCGATCCACATCGGCCACGTGATGGAGTACATCCAGGCCGACATCTGGGTGCGCTTCCAGAGAATGCTGGGCCACCGGGTTCATTTCATCGGCGCCGACGACGCGCACGGCGCCCCGATCATGCTCAAAGCCGAGGCCGAGGGGATCACTCCGCAGGCGCTCGTCGCGCGCGCCGCGGCCGACCGGCCGCAATCGCTCCGCGGCTTTCAGCTGAGCTTCGACCACTGGTACACGACCGACTCCCCGGAGAACGCTTGGCTCGCCGC